>NZ_JALMUW010000053.1:0-7085 GCF_023846195.1 Spiroplasma endosymbiont of Lariophagus distinguendus | reverse complement strand
AAAAGATCCTAAACAGGTTCTTAAACAAACAGGAGAATTAACATTTAATATTTTAAAGAAAAATGTTGATAAAGTTGTTACTGTTAGCGAAGAAGAAATTGCGCAAGCAATGTTATTTTTATTAGAAAAATGTAAAATTGTAACTGAAGGTAGTGGCGCTGTTAGTGTTGCTGCTATTCTTTCTGGTAAATTAGATAAAATCATTGGTAAAGATAAAAATGTTGTTTGTGTAATTAGTGGTGGTAATGTTGATATTACTACATTAGGAACAATTATTAATAGCGCCTTAATTAGTTCACATCGACGAGTTCCTTTTTCAGTTAACGGTAAAATTAATAATAGTACTATTAGCGAAATTATTAATATTATTACTAAAAATGGTGCCTCTATTTATAAAATTCACAGTACATTTGATCGTAATAAATTAGATATTAGTAATTTTAGTATTTTTATAGTTATGGATACATCAGATGAATTTCAAAAAAATAAAATTTTTGCTGAGATTAGAGCATCAAGTTCTAACTTTACATTATTAGCTAAATAGTTTTTAAATTTGGTATTTTATTAAAACAAAAATTTAGTTTAAAAATATCAATTATATTTTAAAAAGAGACACTATTAATAGTGTCTCTTTTTAAAATAAATTATAGTTATTTTGCTTTTGCTAATTTAGTCATAATTTTAGATTTTTGACGAGCAGCTTTATTAATGTGATAAATGCCTTTAACAACAGCTTTATCAATTAAACTACATACTTCATTAACAAGTACTGCAGCATTTTCTGCTTTGTTTTTTATTGATATTTCAGCTTTTTTTAAAGCAGTTTTAACTTTAGATTTATAACTTTTATTAATTTCATTTCTTTTTTGGTTTGTTTTAATTCTTTTAATTTGTGATGCAATGTTAGCCATTTTTTCTCCTTTTTTGTTTTGAACATGTTTTATAGATTAATTACAACAAAAATAATTATAACAAAAATCATAAATGTTGTATAATATTTTTTATTTTTTCAGTATAATTAATGTGTTAGCTTTTTGTTAATAGTATATTTTAATTTTTTTACACTTTTAATGTAAATTATTTGTTTAAAAACTTTAATGATAAATGTAGGTGTGGTAAATAAATGAGTTACTATTTTCGTAACCCTTATCAATTTTCTTACCATAGTATTGGTAGGATTAGAACAAGATTAAAATTGCAAGACTTAAATGATATCCAATTACGTGAATATTGTTTAAAATTGATTAATGAGTCTTATGATATTGAAGAGACAAAAAGTTTTAAATATATTAGAGTAAATAAAACACATCTTTATTTTGTAATTAAAAAAGATGTTAATTTAATTTTAACAATTTCACCGATGAGTCCAACTAAACTATTAGCAGTAATCGAGGAAAATTTATAAATCAAAAAAGAGGAATAAAAAATGGGAAATTTATCTAGTCAATGATGAATGTTAGCGCTTATAGGAGTAGTTTTAATAATTTTTATTTTTACAACCATTTCAGCAAAAAAGAAGAAAAAAGAAGAGAAAAAACAACGTCAAAAAGAAGTAAAAAATATTATTAAATCCTTTATGCGTGATGAATTAAAATTGCAACATAAAACAGTAGAATTTGAACAAGTAGTTTCACGTAGTAGTAAAGAATATCGCTATCGTGATGTTTTTGATGTAATTGTAAAATTATATGATTCTAAGAAAAATGATTTATTTGCAACTAAAGCATTTGAGGTAGAAGGGTTTACTAAACAATTATCAAAGAAAGAATTTGAAACAATTTGAAAAGTAAATTGTGAATTAGATTTAGAAGAAACACTTAAGAAAATTGAAATGTCAAAAAAACGTAGTGGTAAAATTAAAATAAAAAGAAAGACAGCAGAAGAAAAAGCAGCAATTAAAAAAGAAAATGAAGCCGTTAAACTTGCAATTGAAGAAGAACGTTTACAAAATAAAGAAAATAAAAAACGTGCTAAAAATTTAGAAAAACCTAAAATTGCAATTCATGATAAATTTTCTGGATGAAAAGATAAATAAATCTTTATTTTTAAGTAGGCAATTGGGTGATATGTAATGAAAATCGGACTTCTCCCCACATGTACTTGTGGAGGAAACAATGAAATTGAATGAGTTCAACAATACTTTTCAAACAGAACAAGATTGTTTGAAATATATAGTAAGTTTGAAGGAAAATAAATGTATCAGGTGTTATTGAACAAATTTGAATACTTCTGATTTAAGAAGAATAAGATGTTTGAAATGTCATCAAACATTTAGTATTCTTCATGGCACCATTTTTTACAAGTCACAAATACCTTTGAAATCTTGGTTTTATCTCATCTTTAGATGAATAAACACCAAACATGGAATTCCATCAACTGATGTTGCAAAAGAATTGGGGGTAACTTTGAAAACTGCTTGAAGAATGGGTCATAAAATCAGAACTTGTATTGCCAAACAAGAATCACAATTTATTGTTGAGGGCATAGTGCAAATGGATGAAATGTATCTTTCACATATGGGTTTTAAAAAACAAGGAAGATCCTTGGTGAATAAAACCTTGATTGTTGGTATTTATGAAAAAACAACCAATAAATTAATTGTGAAAGTATTGAAAAATGCAAAAAGTAAAAATCTTTTGCAGTTTGCAAGAAACCACATTTCTTCAAAGTGTCATGTACATACTGATTTTTGAAAAGGATATTGCGATTTTAAATCGGTTTTCACTAAGCATGAAACAGTCAATCATCAAGATAGCTATGTTTCAAAAACTGGTGTAAATACCAACCAAATTGAATCAGTTTGAAAACATATAAGAAGAACATTTAAAACACATATCAAAGTTGCAAAACATCATGTTCATTTATATGCAAAAGAAGCTGCATATAAATTCAATAAGATACCTAGTTTTGAAATTGTAATGCTATGTTTGATTTAAAAATGTGGGGAGAAGTCCGTAGATAGGCTTTTCTCAGCATTTATGTGATAAAATTTAAAAATAGTACATAAAGGGAGAAAAGCCATGAAAATTTATAAAGATGATTATAAGCATTTCCGTATTTGTCGAAAACTTTCGTGATTTTTAAATGCAAAAAATTATGCTTTAGCTAAGCATTTAATTGAAGAGAAAAAGATAATAAATTTTGTTGAACTAACGCATACTAAAACAAGTAGTAAATTTAAATCTAATTTAATTACTATTTCTGATTTAGACGATGATACATTTGAAAATAATTATAATGAAGAAGATGATTCTGAATTTTATCTTGGTGAAACAATTGCAGACGGTATTGAAACTGGGCACTATGCTCAAGAATATTTTACTTTAAAATATTCTTGTTTTAATTTTGAGTCTGAACCGGGTAATAATGTTATAGAAATTATTAATAATAAAGAGTATGATGTTTTATTTGAACCAAGATTTGAATATCAGGGCTGTGTTACTAAGTGTGATATTTTAAAGCGAAATAATGATGGTTGGGATTTAATTGAAGTAAAAGCAGTAACTTGAGTTAAAGAAGAACATATGTGAGATTTACTTTATCAGTATGATATTTTAACCAAATGTGGAATTAAAGTAGTTAATACTTATATTATGTATTTAAATAATAATTATGTTAAGAAAGAAAAAATAGATTTAAATGAATTATTTATTGTTAATGGATCAACTTGGCAAAAAAGTCCAAATACTAAAAAAAGTTTTAGTCTTTTTGAATCAATTCAAGATGAAATTTTAAATAATAATTTGAAATTACAATATGAAAATATTAAGAATATTATTAAAATTAGTGATATTGACGAAATAGTTAAATTATTAACTTTACCTTATTGTCATGAAAATAGTAATCAATTTTGTCCTCATATTTTTAAATATTTTTCTATTCATAATACTATTTTTGAATTATATCGTTTAAGAAAAACTAAGAAAGCATTGTGATATTATGAAGAAGATTTCTTAGAAATTAATGATGAAAGATTATTACCATTTTTAACAAAGTCTAATTTACATTTAAGACAATATGATGTAATTAAAAATGGTGAAAAATTAATTGATGGCAATAAATTTGTTGATTTAAAAATTGAATACAAAAAGTACCAATATCCAATTTATATGTATGATTTTGAGACTATGAAATCTGCAATACCTAAGTTTAAAAATAGTAAACCATATCAACAAATTCCTTTTCAATATTCTGTCCATGTATTATTAGCACCAGATTTTGATTTTAAAACTTATAAATCAATTAAACATTATGAATTTTTAGCAGATGGCAATGATGATCCAAGAGAAATGTTAACAAAAAAATTATGTCATGATTTAATTAATATTCATGGTAAGGGTACGTATGTTGCTTATAATCAATCATTTGAGAAATCTGTTCTTAAAAAATTAGCTTATTATTACCCTCAATATAAAAATAAATTATCATTAATTCATGATGGTACTATTGATTTACAAGATTTTTTTAAAGAATTTAAAATTTATAAAGAACAGTTTTATGGTTCTCTTTCAATTAAAAAAACTTTACCAGCATTTGAACCTTCCTTTTCTTATGAAGGATTAGTTATTAAAAAAGGAGATATGGCATCAGAAGTTTTTCGTAGAAGAGTTGAAAATAACATTAGTTTAACTAATTGAATTCATAATTTTCGTGAAAATATGTTAAAATATTGTGCTCAAGATACTTTAGGTATGGTAGTATTATTCTGACATGTAAAAAATATTATTGAAATGTACAAAGCAAAAATTGAGGGCGAAAATTATGAAAAAATTTAAAATTTTATTTATGGGTTCTTCTTTTTTTTCTGAAAATATTTTAAAAACATTGTTATTAACAATGAAAAATGAAATTGAAATAGTTGGTGTTGTTTGTCAGCCAGATCGTAAAATTGGTCGTAAACAAGAAGTTGTTCCTTTAGCAATTAAACAATTGGCACAAGAATATCAAATCCCTGTTTTCCAACCCGAAAATATTATTGACAGTTTAAAAGATTTACAATTATTAAATATTGATGTTATTCTTACTTGTGCTTATGGTCAATTTTTACCAAAAGCAATTTTAAATTTACCAAAATATAAATGTTTAAATATTCATGCTTCATTATTACCATCATTGCGTGGTGGTGCCCCTATTCAATGAGCAATTATTAATGGATTACAAACTACTGGTATTACATTAATGAAAATGGTAAGTAAAATGGATGCAGGAGCAATTTATGTTCAAGAACAAGTTTCAATTGGTATTGAGGATACATATACTTCTTTAGTTAATAAGTTGATAACTTTAGCACAAAATATGTTAATAAAATATTTATTAAAAATCATTAATAATGAAATTGAAGAACAAGAACAAGATGAAAATAAAGTAACTTTTGGTTTAAATATTAAAAGAAGTGATGAAAAAATTAATTGAAATCTTTCAGCACAATTAATTTCATGTCATGTTCGTGGATTGTATAATACACCAATTGCTTATACTACGTTGAATGATAATATATACAAAATTCATCAAGTAGCAGTAACTAATGAATTATCAAATGCTCTGCCAGGAACAATTGTTGCAATAAATAAATTAGGTATTATTGTTGCCACTAAAACTAATAACATAGTAATTAAAGTTATTCAACCAGCAGGTAAAAAAGAAATTATAGCAGCTTGTTACTATGGTTCTAAAATTAATCCAATTGCAATTGGTTTTATCTTTAAATAATAAAAAAATAACTAATATTTTTTGGTAATCTAGGAGGAAAAGATGTATCGTTTTCGCTCAATTAAATATTTAGCAATGACTGGTATTATTACTGGTTTATTAGTAACAATTGGTTATTGTTCAACTTTTCTTTTTGGTTGAGCAATTACTAGTTTATTTGGTGGAAATTCTACTTTGCAATTATTTGATGCTGTTTTTATTCCATTTTGTGCTTTTTTTGAAGGACCAATGCTGTTATTTGCAGGACCACTTGCGGGTGGCATTTTTGATTTAATTAGTGGTGTTAAAATTGTGGTTATTCCTATTACAATTTTTATTAGAATTTTAATGTTTTTTGTTATTAAGTTATTAATTAATAAATCTTGATGAAGTACTGTTTATACTTTCTTTTTTGCTGCTATTTTACTACTTATTTACCCATTGTCTTATTTAGTAATTTATCAAGATTATGCTATTACAGTTAATGAATTAATTACTGATAGTATTCAAGCTATCTTTGCTTATTTTGTTGCTATTCCACTTTATTATGCTCTTAGTAAAAATAAAATTAGTTCAAATTATAGTTTTTGAAATGATCAAGAATTTGATTATTTAAAAAATAAAAAAATAACTGTTTTAGAATAGTTTACTTATTATCCATTATTTATATCTAATATAGACAATATGGTATAATTTTATAAACTTAATATAAGTTTATACCCATTTACTTAAGTTTTAAGGTAAAGGGTTTTTAATTAAAATAAGGAGAAAAAGGTTTTATGAATAAAAAAATTAAAAAAAGTTTTAAAAAAATATCTAAGTTAAAAAAAAGTAATTAAAAATCATATAATCGATCCAACACCATCTGAAACAGTTATTGGAACTACTGTTCTTTCTGCTGCTGCTATTAGTGGTATTATGATTGGAGCTGGTGGTGCGCCTGTTATTGTTCCTGCACTTGCTGGTGGTATTATTGCAGTGGGAACGGTTTCTGCTATTACATATATAGTAGAAAAAATAAATGAATCAGAAAATAATAGTGTTATTGAAGGTAGTAAATCTCAAACAAAAAGATTAACATCAGTAATATAGATAAATTAATATAATGAAATATTATTTTAAATAATAGTTAGCGTATATTCACTATTAAATTGAATTTCACCAATTGAAAATTTTACTTTAATAACATCACCTTTTGCAAAATAAATTCCATCATTTACGGACTTACTTACTTTAACTTTAAAGTGGTCACCTTGTTTCATAAGATCAGCAATTCTTTCTCCTAAAGAATAAATTGGACTTTTTAGATAGTTTGTTAAATCTGTATCAACTAATAATTTTGATTTAGGTTGTCCAATTTTAAATTCTGGAATATCATTAAAATTATTTAATGATAC
>NZ_JALMUW010000052.1:0-7223 GCF_023846195.1 Spiroplasma endosymbiont of Lariophagus distinguendus | reverse complement strand
CTAATGATTCTGGTATTGATATAATAACAGAATCAATTAAAATGATAAAATCAGTTTAATTTATTAAGCTATTTAAATTAAATTTTATTTGTCTTTAAAAGATAAATATTTATAAAGTATTAATTGTTACTTTATTATTTATATTATTGACTGGGTTTTGTAATTCAAAGTTATTGATGTTCGTTACATCATTATTTGCTAATAAAGGAGTTCTTTTTTTAGATTTTGAAAATGATACTAGCATATTTTCTATTAATCCTTTAGTGGCATTTGTTATTTTTTTATTACCAACTTGTGTTATGTTTAAACTATGAATTAAAGGTACAGAACCCATTATGCATACTACTAAATTATTTGGATTTAAAATAGTATTTAATTTATCTTTTATTGATTTTCCATTTTTTGTATTATCATAAAAAATAAAATAGTGGATAAACTAAGACCAGTTAATAATATTCCGGTGGAACTAATTATAGTTCCAATTATGAATTCTTTAAAATATTTACTGTTATTATTTTGAATAGGCATGTTTAGTTAACTCCTTGTTTTTTTACTCATAAAAATTATTTATTTTTAATTATTTACTTTAAAATAAAGAAAATTTAATTTTATAATTTCATTATATTATAATTCAAATTATTAATAAAATTTGATAGTAAAATATATGTTAAATTTTTTTATAAAATTTAAGGAATAAAAGTATCTATTTTTCAAAAAATAATATGATATAATATGTGGGTGAAGGATATAGCGGAAAAGGTCTTTCATGTACTTATTTTCTAAGTTTGGTCAAAGATAGTGTGGAAATATATATTATTATAGTAATGTAGAGTTTATTAACTTTTATCTTTAAAAGATAAAAAAATATTAATTTTAAAAAAGAGTATTTAAATCAAATGTAGTCTAAAAGCAAAGAGGGGTATTATCATGATTAAAATATATGTTTCGCCAAGTTGTTTGTCTTCAAAAAAAGTTATTCAATTTTTTGATAAACATAAAATTCCATATATTAAACGTAATATTATCCATAATCCATTGACCGATACTGAAATTAAATTATTATTAAGATTTGTACCAAATGGTGTTGGTGATATTATTTCAACAAGAGCAAAGTTTATTAAAACACATGCTATTAATATTGAAAAGTTAACAATGTTACAAGTTTTTGATTTAATTAAAACTTCACCAACTGTTTTAAAACGTCCAATTATTGTTCAAGAAAATAAACAACGTATTCAAATTGGTTATAATGAAGATGAGATTGAATTATTTTTACGTGGTTCTATTGAAAACGAATTTGAAGATTCTTGTGAAATATTTTAATTGAAATATGATTGGAATACATGATGAAAAATTATAAATTTACAATTATTGCTAATAAATATGAGAATTCTCAATCATTAGCTAAGGAATTAAGGGCCAAGTTATTGGCCCTTAAAGCACTTGAAGATACTTCTTTTCCAGATATTGTTTTTATTATTGGCGGTGATGGAACATTTTTAAAAGCTGTTCATGATTATAATAATATACTCAATACTGTTAAGTTTGTTAGTTTTAAATGTGGTAATCTTGGTTTTTATGAAAACTTTTTAAACACAGAAGTTGACAAAGTATTAATGTGAATTGATAAAAATGATAATAATTTAATAGTAAATAAATTTTCATTATTAGAAGTAAATATTAATAATAAGATTTTATATGCTATTAATGAAGTTAAATTTGTTAATTTAACAACAACTCTTTCATGTCAAGTGTTAATTAATAATCAATTATTTGAAAACTTTCGTGGTTCTGGTTTAGTTATTGCAACAAGAACTGGTTCGACGGGTTTAATGAAATCACTTGGTGGTGCTGTTTTAATTTCAAATCATAACTTAATGCAATTTCATGAAATTGCTCCAGTAGCTAATAATAGTTATCGCAGTTTAAATTCACCACTAATTTTGGATGAAAATCATGAAATTACTTTGAAAAATATTCAAAAAGATAGTAAATTGAGCGATTTTGGAAAATTAATTGTTGATACTTTTGATTTTAATGATAAACTAAATGATAAGGTAACAATTAAATTATCAGAATTAACGTTACAAGTTTTAGAATATCGACTTAATCATTATTCTTTACTTGCTAAAGTAAAAAAAGCTTTTATTCAAGAAGATTAAGAAAATATTTAAAAATATATTAATTAAGGAAGGTAATCATGCCAATTTGACAAATAGTATTATTAGTTATTGCATTGTTATTTGCTGTGGCTAGTATTGGGATTTGAATATGAAATGTTAGTACAGCTAAAAAATTACGCAATCAACAAGAAAGTAATTCAAAACCTATTAATAAACCACAAAAATTCCCATTTAAATTACAAAATTTTATTGTTGATTTAGGGGGAATTGATAATATTAAAGAGACAACAGCAACAGCAAATAAAATTAAGGTAGAGATTATTGATCATTCAAAAATTAATTTTAATAATCTTAAAAAAATTAAAAATCGTGGTATTTTAGACCAAGACGATAGTGTTAGTTTAGTCTTAGGAACTTATTGTAATAATTTAAGTATTGCTATTAATGATCTTATTAAATTAAATAATGAGAAATAAGTTATTTTTTGTAATATCCATAAATACCATTAATTAAAACATAAGTGTTAGTATAGCCCAATTCTCTGAGTGTTAGTGCAGCAGCAGTTGAACGATTTCCTGCATTACAAATAGTTATAATCACTTGATTTTTGTTTTCAATATATTTACTAGGATTTTTAATCAAATCATAGTAAGGAATATTAACAATATTAAGTTCACCATTATCATTTGTTATTTTTTTTAAAATTTGATATTCAGCAACATCACGAACATCAATAATTAAAGCTTTATTTTTAATTTTATCAAAGTCTTTATTTGAAATTGAAATTTCATTTTGTATTTTATGTTTAAACATAAGTTATGACCTCCTAAAATAAAATTGTTCTATAACTTATTTTAACATTTTATTATGCTATAATGCTCATAGTTGCGACAAAAAATGGAAGCTAAGGAGTAAATAATGTTAAAAGAAAAATTCCTTTTTAAAGAAGGAAAATATGAATTAATTGTTGAATTAGGTACAATGGCTAATTTAGCAGAAAAATCAGTAAAAATTACTTATGGAAATACAGTTGTATTAACAACTGTATCATATAATGAAGTTATTAATAATCAAGATTTTTTTCCATTACAAATAGTTTTTCAAGAAAAGTTATATTCAGTTGGTAAGATTCCAGGTGGTTTTTTAAAGCGTGAAGGTCGACCTAGTGAATATGCAACACTATGTGCTAGATTAATTGATCGTTCAATCCGTCCATTATTTCCAAAAGGTTTTGTTAATGAAGTGCAAGTTGTAAATAATGTTTTTGCGTTAGATGATGCTTGTGATGTTAGAGTAAATGCAGCTTTTGGTACTTCACTTGCTTTAGGATTAAGTAGTTTGCCATTTCAGGGTCCTAGTGCTACTGTTGTTGTTGGTAAAATAAATGATGAACTTGTCCTTAATCCAACACAAGAGCAATTATTAAATTCAAAAATGGAATTGATTGTTGGTGGAACAAAAGATGCCATCAATATGGTTGAAGCTGGATGTCATGATATTTTAGAAAAAGATATGATTAAAGCATTAAAATTTGCACATGAACATATTATTAAATTAATAATTTTTCAAGAAAGTATCATTGAAAAATTAAAACCAAATAAATTTAAACCACAGTTAGCATTAATTCCTGTTAATATTGAACAATTTGTAGAAACAAATTGTCAATCACAAATTAGTAAAATTAGTACTACTGTTGATAAAAAAAGTCGAAGTAACTTGATTAAAAATTTAGTTGAAGAAACATTTCAAAGTTTTAAAAATAAATTTAATCAAGAAGTTTTAAATGCTGGTGAAGAAACAACTATTCATAATTTACGCAAAAGTATTGATCAATTATTACAAAAAGCAATGCGTACTATGATTTTAAAAAATAATGTACGAGTTGATGGACGAAAAGCAGATGATATTAGAAAATTAACAAGTATGATTGATGTTTTACCTATTGTTCATGGTAGTGCAATGTTTACTCGTGGTGAAACACAAGTTTTATCAGTTTTAACTTTGGGTGCACTTGCGGAACATCAAATTATTGATGGATTAGGTAAAGAAGAGTATAAACGTTTTATTCATCATTATAATTTTCCTCCATTTTCTGTTGGTGAAACCGGAAGAATGGGTGTTCCTTCACGACGTGAGATTGGTCATGGCGCCCTTGGTGAAAAAGCATTATTACAAATTATTCCTCTTGAAAAAGATTTTCCTTATACAATTAGATTAGTATCAGAAGTATTAGCATCAAATGGTTCAACTTCACAAGCAGCAATTTGTGCTTCATCAATGGCATTAATGGCTGGTGGTGTACCGATTAGAGCTGCAATTGCTGGTATTGCCATGGGTTTAATTAAAGAAGAAAAAGATTTTACAATTTTAACTGACATTCAAGGATTAGAAGATCACTTAGGTGATATGGATTTTAAAGTGGCGGGAACAGCTAATGGTATTTGTGCTTTACAAATGGATATTAAAATTACTGGTATTGATTTTAATATTATTACACAAGCTTTAGAAAAAGCCAGAATTGCGAGATTACAAGTATTAGCAAACATGAATGAAGTAATTAAAAAACCTAGAACTACATTGGCACCTAATGCTCCAAAAATTATTCAAAAGTTAATTCCAATTGATAAAATTCGTGATATTATTGGTGTTGGTGGGAAAGTTATTAATAAAATTATTACCGACTGTGATAATGTTAAAATTGATATTGAAGATGATGGACGATTGATGATTTATCATAATGAACAATCAGCCATTGATAAAGCTTGACAAATTATTGAAAGTATTGTTAATCCTGTTCAAATTAAAATCGGTTCTGAATTTGATAGTAAAGTTGTAAAAATTGTTAATTTTGGTGTTTTTGTTAATTTACAAGATAAGATTGATGGTTTAATTCATATTTCAGAATTTTCAAAAAAATTTAATAAACGTATTGATAATTTAAATAATGTCGTTAAAATCAATGATATAATTAAAGTTCGAGTAATTAAAGTTGAAGATAATAGTAAGCTTAGCTTAGAAATTATTGATAAATAATTTGAAACTATTTTTAATGAAAATTAATTACAGTTTTATTATTAAATTAGTGTTAAAATACTAATAACATAATATAGCAGCATCTTGGGAATTTAAGTTAAAGTTTTAATTTTTATGTTCTTCTAAGATATTAAATTTTATAAAATAAAAATAAAGAAAGTAGAAAACTGGTGAAAACATGGCAAAGATAAAAGTATTTGCTCTGGGTGGATTAGATGAACGTGGTAAAAACTTATATGTTGTTGAAGTAAATGATAAGATATTTGTATTTGATGCCGGCATTAGACTCCCAGAAAGAGAAATTTTAGGAATTGATATTATTATTCCAGATTATACATATTTAAAAGAAAATAAACATCGTATTCAAGGTATATTTATTTCAAAACCATCTGATGATGCTTTTGGAGCACTACCTTATATTTTAAAAGATTTTAATAAAATAAAACCCGAGTATAAAGTTCCAATCTTTACTAGTAAACTAACTGATTTTATGATTAAGCAGAAATTAGAACGTTTTCGTTTTATTAATGAAAATGAAATTATAATTAAAACTATTGAACCTGAACAAAAAGTATCATTTGGTAATGTTGTTGTTAAAACATTTAAAACAACTACTTCAATTCCAGGTAGTTTAGGTTTTGTTCTAACTGTAAATAATGGTGAAAATATTAAATTAAATGAAACAATTGTTTATACGGGTGATTATATTTTTGATGGTGAACATCGTAGTGATTTTACTACTGATATTCAACATTTAGCTAGTGTTTCTAAAAATGATGTTTTATTATTAATTAGTGAAGCAACATGCGCCAATAGAAAAGCTTTTACAGCTCCTAAGCATAAAATTCAAACTATTATTGAACCAGTATTAAAAGAAGCACCAGGAAGAGTTATTCTTGCATGTTATGATCAAGATTTATATCGTGTTAGTGAAATTCTTAATGCTATTAAAGAAACTAACTCTAAACGTAAAATTGCAGTTTATGGTGCAACTTTATATGATATTTTATTAAAAGTTAATGATTTAAACGCTTTCAATATTGATAAATCACAAATTATTAATTTAGCACAAACAATTGGTACTAAAGATACAGTAATTATTGTTACTGGTAGTGGTGAGCGTTTATTTACTAGAATGAATAAAATTGCTATTGGTAATGATGATTATTTAAAACTTGAATCCCAAGATACAATAATTTTAGCAACTCCACCAATTCCAGGAAATGAATTGGCTCATGCAGCCTTATTAGATGACTTAGCACGTACTGATGTTAAAGTTATTAATATATCAGAAAAACAAGCTTGAAGTTTAAATGCTTCTTATGAAGATATTAAGTTAATGGTTAATATTATTGAACCAAAATATTTTTTACCAGTTAAAGGTTTATATAAAGATTTTGTAGTAGCACAAGCAGCAGCCATTGATGCTGGTGTATTACATAACAATGCTTTAATTCATGATAATGGTGAAGTTATTACTTTTGAAAATGGTAAATTAATTGATAATTTTGTTAAACAGTATGTTGCACGTCCTTCTCGTTTTAATGATAAAAATGCTACTAATAAAACAACAGATAACTTAATAAAAACTGGTGATGTATATGTAGATGGTATTGGTGTTGGTGATATTGGTTCCATTGTTATTAGTGAAAGAAAACAATTACAACGTGATGGTATTTTAATTACAGGAGTGACAATAAATCGTAAAACTAAAGAAATTATTTCTTTAATTGATGCACAAATGCGTGGTGTTGTTTATTTAACTAATAATGAAGAAATGTTGAAAAAATTGCAAAACATTATTATTAATGTTATTGAAAAATATAAAACTAATAATGCTTTTAGTCTTAGTGAAGTTAAGACTAAAATGAAAAATGACTTACAAGATTATATTAAAAAAGAAACTGGTAAGTTCCCTATGATTTTAACAGTTGTTAATGAAATTTAAGGTTAATGATATTATCATTAACCTTAACTTATATAATTTTTCATATTTAAACTAATTTTAAAATTTATATAATGTTTAGTAAATTAGAACCAGTTTAGAAAAATTACTAAAAACTATTG
>NZ_JALMUW010000051.1:0-7468 GCF_023846195.1 Spiroplasma endosymbiont of Lariophagus distinguendus | reverse complement strand
CTATTAAAGAAATTATAAAAAATAGTTTATCCAATACTAACTTTTTTTTGACAACATTATTAATAAATCATTTAGTTATTACTGCTTCTTCTGCTGAAACATTAACATGAGAATCTTATAAAGAAGATATAGTATCAATTAATAATATTATTTCAACTATTGTTCGTGCTACAGTAATGAGATTTGTTAATGAATGTTTTATTAAAAATTCATTAAATACAATTTTTGAACCAGTAAAAAATTATTTTTGCCCTCAAAATAATGATCATACATTGCTACAATCATTTAAAAATTGAGTTAAAAATCAAAATAAATTAAGTCAATTAGGAGTCTTTATCATTAGTTTTCTTTTTATTAGCGCTATTACTAATGCTATTAAAACTTATGCAGCAGATGTTACACAAAATAAAGGTGATTGAAAAAAAGCTTGAATTCAATTTAAAGAAACATTTCCAAAATTAGGAATGGTATTATCAGCACTTGGTGTAACTAGTTCTGATTTATATAATTTAACAAATAAAATGAAACCAGCTTTTAAATTAATATATAAGCAAGAAGAGCAACAAAAAATTATTGATGAAGTATTATCTGAATTACCAAATATAATAAATCAAGCAAATGGGAATGCTGCTAGTGATGGAAGAGGTTTTCTTACTAGAAAAATAAATGGTCATATTAATAATATTAATGAATGAGATGAAAATAATGTGCAAGATATAAATAACTCAGATAGAGAATATCTTATTCCTAATAATAATCGTAATCATGATCGTTCTCTTATCCAATGCGTAACTATCTAATTATATTAATATAGTGAAAAGATTCCTACTTTTAATTTCATTAAAAGTAGGAATTAACATATATGAAAAATATTTAAAAATATTAAAATCATTTTTATTTACAAAAAGTTTAAATTATAATAAATATTTTATACAATATTTCATTTTTTTTATTATAATTTAGTAGACTATTAATAAACATATTTTATAAGGAGTGAAATATATATAATGTTAAAAATGAAAGGTATTGGTGCTAGTAATGGCATTGCTCTAGCCAAAGCATTAATTTTAAAACATGAAACTATCAAAACTAATCCTAAAAAAATTGATGAAAAAGAAATAGAAGGAGAAGTTAAAAAGTTACATGATGCCTTAAAAATAGCAGGTGATGAAATTAAACAACTCATCCAAAATACAACAAAAACTTTAGGTGAAGAAAAAGCCGCTGTTTTTGAAGCTCATTTTTTAGTAACAACTGATACAGTATTAATTGAAGATACTGAAAAGTTAATTAAAGAAGAAAAATATAATGCTGCTAATGCTTTAGAAAGTACTGCTAATAAAGCAATTGCAACATTTCAATCAATGGATGATGATTATTTTCGTGAACGTGCTGCTGATGTTATTGATGTTCGTGATCGAATTTTACGTAAAATTTTAAATATTAAAACTATTGATTTAAGTGCAATTAAAGAAGAAACAATTATTGTTAGTCATGATCTAACACCTTCAGAAACAAGTCAATTGAATCCTAAATTTGTTAAAGGATTTTTATGTGATATTGGTGGTAGAACTTCTCATGCAGCAATTATGGCTCGTAGTCTTGGTATTCCAGCGGTTCTTGGATTAAAAAATGTTACTACAAAAGTAAAAAATAATCAATTTTGTGTATTAGATGGTAATACTGGTGAAATTGAAATTGATTTAAATAGTAGTGAAAAAAATAAATGAGTTGCTAAACAAAACGCATGAATTGAAGAACAAAAAGAATTATTAGTATTTAAAGGTAAATTAACTAAAACCAGTGATAATCATGAAGTAAAGTTAGAAGCAAATATTGGTTCACCTAAAGATATGATTAAAGCAATTGAATATGATGCACAAGGAGTAGGACTTTTTAGAAGTGAATTTCTTTATATGGAAAGTAGTGATTTTCCAAGTGAAGATATTCAATTTGAAGAATATAAAAAAGTATTGTCTGCTACTAAACATAAAGTTGTTATTAGAACTTTAGATATTGGTGGTGATAAAGAATTATCATATTTAGATTTACCAAAAGAAATGAATCCTTTCCTTGGTTATCGTGCCATTCGTTTGTGTTTAGATCGTAAAGATATTTTTAAAACTCAATTACGTGCTTTAATTCGTGCTTCAGCTTTTGGTAAATTAGCTATTATGTTTCCAATGATTGCCACTGTTGAAGAATTTAAAGCAGCTAAAGCATTATATGAAACTTGCAAAAAAGAATTGATTAAAGAAAAAGTTAAAGTTAGTGATGATATTCAAGTTGGAATGATGATTGAAATTCCAGCAGCAGCAGTTAATGCCGAAACATTTGCTAAATATGCAGATTTCTTTTCAATTGGAACTAATGATTTAATTCAATATAGTTTAGCCGTTGATCGTATGTCAGAAAAAGTGTCTTATTTATATCAACCATATCATCCATCAATTTTACGTTTGATTAAGATGACAATTGATTGTGGACATAAATATAATCGTCCTGTTGCCATGTGTGGTGAAATGGCTGGTGATAAAATTGCTGTTCCACTACTAGTTGGTCTAGGGCTAGATGAATTTTCAATGTCTGCATCTAGTGTTTTAGAAACTAGAAAAATTATTAGTACTTTAAATAAAAAGGATACAGAAATATTAGCATCAAAAGCATTACAATGTGAAACCAATGAAGAAGTTAAATCATTAGTAGAAAAATTTTTATCAAAAAAATAAAAATATTATTTATTTTTAAAGTTACATTATTTAATGTTAAAATTATAAACATCTAATTTACATAATTTTGAGGAGAATCGACATATGTTTTTCAAGAAAAAAAAACAATTACCTTTATTAATTTATGCGCCAGTTACTGGTAAAGTTATTAACCTTAGTAAAGTTGAAGATCCAGTATTTGCTCAGGAAATGTTAGGGACTGGTTTTGCTATTATTCCTGAATATAAAGATAAAGATGGAGTTGAATTTGTATCACCATTTGATGGAAAATTAGCAACAGTATTTAATACAGGACATGCTTATGGTATTAAAGATGTAAATACAGGTATTGAATGTTTAGTTCATATTGGTATTGATACTGTTGAATTAGCTGGTAAGGGCTTTGATATTAAAGTTGAACAAGGTAAACCAATTAAAAAATCAGAAGTAATGGTAGTTGCTAATTTACAAGAAGTTAAGAATAAAGGTAAAAAAGTAACAACACCAATTGTTTTCACTAATGAAACAATGGAAGGTTATGTTGTAAAGCAAGTAGTAAAAGATGATGAACAAGTAACGGTTGGTCAATTAATTGCTGAAGTCACTAAGAAATAAATATTTTTATTAAAACAAAACCTTAAATGGTTTTGTTTTAATAAAAACAAAATTAATTTGATAAAATATTAGTAAGTATTTATATATTATTGGAGGGTATCATTTATTATGGATAATTTTTGGCAACATTATTGATGAGCAGTACTTATTGTAGTTTTAGCTATGTTAATAATACTTTATATTTTATATAGAATTTATCAAATTTTCCATATTGATTATCACTGAGAACTGAATCGTCATTTTCCACAATGAAGTAATGAGGGAATCATTACTAGGGATAACTATTTTTTACATACTGAATTTAAATTTGTTGATAATAGTAAATATATTATTATTGGTATTCATGGTATGGGTGCCTCTTTAACAGACTTTAAAACAGCTGCTAAGTTTTTTACTAAACATGGTATTTCATTTTTAAGTTTTGATCAACGAGGTTGAGGAGAAAATGAAAAATGAAAATATCATACTTTAGGAACAACTATTAATGATATTAAAGATATTATAACGGTTTTGAATGAACATTATCCTAATAAAAAAATTTTATTAATGGGTGAATCATTAGGTTCGGCATTAACAGCATTAGCAATTAAAAGATTACCAAAAATGATTGATGGTGCAATTTTAACTAATTTTGTTACTAAGAAACAAATATTTAAAATAAAACCTTCATTAGTTTGTCATGCAATTTGAGGATTTCTATTTTATAAACATCATCCATTACCTATTACTTTTGATATGGAAACAATTTCTATTAACTCTAATTATATTAAAAAAGGGAAAATTAGAGCAATGACTAATATGAAATTTACATTATTATTTTCTTTACAAGCACAAAAATTAAGTAAACAAGTACCAAAAAATCTTAATAATGCTAAATGTCCGGTTTTGATTGTTCAATCTGCAAAAGATATATTTGCCGATTTTGATAAAATTGAAAAAAATAATAAACGTTGAAGACAGGGGATAACTTATAGTTTTTATGAAGAAGGTAATCATGCAATTTTAAATGAACCCAATATTAATATTATTTTAGAAGATGTTTTAACTTGAATAGAAAAAGAACATATATAATGATTATTTATGTTATTAGATCAAAAAAATAATTAGAAAATTTAAAAATAGTAAATAATAGTTGATTGAGTAATTTTTACTTTATAGTTATAATAGTATTTATAATTTAATAATTGTTCATACCTAGTATAGTAATTTAACTATACTAGGTTTTATTAAATTAAAATTATATGTGAAAAGGAAGATAAAAATTATGAATATTATTGCAGATCAAAAAGAATTAATGAATAGAATTGAAGGTTTATTAGAAGAAATTGAAAATAAAATTGAAGTAGAAAGAAGAATTGATAAAACTAAAAAAGAAATATTAGGTGATATTTCAGATTCTGTAGGTACTCCTGCCTATATGCAAACAGCTGGACTAGTACAATATATTAAACAACAATTAAACGAGGAGAAGTCAAAAACAAATCCTAATATTAAACAATTAATGTCAATTATGTCAGAACTTAATGAAGTAAAAGAAAAAATAGATGTCACAGGTCAAGAGTATAATTGACGTAATGCTAGAAAATATCAAACATCTAATAATCCTGAATTTTTAAAAAGAATTGAAAACCTTAAAGTTGAGTGTTTAGAAATTCGCGAAGAATATTTAATTAATAATTCTAATCAAATGGCAGAAAACCAATCATCAGCATCTAATCAAAGTCCTGTAAGACAACATTCATTGTAAAAATAATGCCTTAATTAAGGCATTATTTTTTATATATTAAATTTAATTATTTTTTAAATTGAAAACTAATATTATCTAAATCAATTGCTAAACTACAACCAGCAATTAAATTTGGTGATGAAGTAACACGTGCATTTCATTGATAATAAATATTATTATCATCGTGGTATACATAAAGATCAATAATTGGAAGTTGAATAATAAGATCAGAAATTGCTACAACATTATAAGGATTTTGTAGTTCATATTTAATATTTTTATTAGTAGTAATATTATTAGTATCACCAGTGAGATTATTATTTTCTTTATATGTACCCATATTATTAATTGATAGTTTAGAATTATTAAAATTAAATTTAGGATAAAGTTGTGAAAATTGTTCTCAATTTTTTGCATATTTAGTTCAATTTAAAATGATTTGTTGATCACTATTTTTTAATCAATCATTTTTATTAATATTGCTAAAGTCTTCTTTATAATGATAGTTAATATTTTGATTTATATTTTGGACATTTCATTTTGTATAGTAAATTGCTACTAAGTTATTATCATTATCAAAAATAAAATTTAATGAGTAATCTTTTATATTTAGGAAAAGAGGTGAATTTTTAATAAAGTTAAAGATGTTAGTATTTTCAACAATTAAGTTAATAATATTATTTGTTAATTGGTTACTAATTAGTTTGTTTAAACTGCTTTTATTAATGAATTGTTGGCTGATATTATAAGCTATTGCTAAAGAAATTTTATTATTAATAGCAGCATCAGCAATGTAATATAGTCCTAAGTTCTCACTAAGATTGTTATTATTTTCAATTTTAGAAGCACCAGCAATGTTAGAAATATCAATATTTTGTTCAAGACCACCAAATTGTAAATATGTTCAATTATTGTCACCAACAAAATTATTTTGTTGATATTCACTAAAATTGTAAGCATCAGAATAATTAGGATTGCTTTTAAGTGATGTTACTTTCTTCTTGGTAATCATTTCTTGTTTTGTATTTTCAATATCTGATTTATCTTTATTAGGAATAGTAACTTTGGTATTATAAACTAGGTTACCTGTTGTATCTACTAAGAAGACGTTTCTAGCATTGGTAAAAGTATAACTTTTTAATGCTGAAGTATCATAACTATAAAATTTATGATCGGTTGTTGATTGGTTAGTAATTCAGTCACTATTATTTAAATATTGATATTGATTATTAAATAATGATGTTTGATTAGCTGTGGCATTTGCTTTTTGTAAATCATTTTTGTTAGTATTAAAGTGATTCACACTAGTTAAAATAGTGGTACTTGTTGCTAGTGAAAAAATACCAACTGTTAAAATATTTATTGTTTTTCTCATATTTTATACCTTTAAAGTTAATATATAATTTTAATAAAGATATAAAGTTTATATCATCATTAAAATTATAACGATATTAAACTATCGTTATTTATATTATAGTACTTTTAGTGAAATTCTACAATGTGATTAGGGAAAATTAGTAACTACTCTTTCGATTTATTAATAGAATTTAATATATCATCTGAAAGTATTGATTTAATAAATTTTTCAGTTAAATATATATCTTTTTTAGTTTTAATATGCTCATCAGTAATTAACTTGTATAAATCATCAATATTATAAATGAATTTTGAAAACATTTCATGAGTTCTTATTTCATTAATATGTTTTTGTTCTGCGTTATTTATTTGTATAAGAGAATAATTAAATTTATTTAAAATAATATTATGTATAAAATTTTCAATTTTTTTATTTAAATCATCATTTTTTTGATTTTCAAAATAAATTCTAATTAAATCTTCTTTTATATTTTCAAATAATTCATCACGTAACTTTTCCATATGAAATAAAGTTATTAATGGAAAGATACCACTATTTCTTATATTATTGACATTCTTAGCTTTTATTAGTGTAGTTTTACCTTCTTCATTCATATCAGCAATATAAATATTTTCATTTAAATTAGGTATTAAAAATGGTGAATGAGAAGTCATTAAAATAAATACATTATTATTATTTGTAAAATTTAATTTCAAATAATTAGCTAATTCATATTGCAATAATATATGTAAACTTTTATCAGGTTCATCTACTAATAATATAGTTCTTCCATATCGATTTTTATCTCAATCTTTCACGACTTCTAGCATTATTATTAATCATAAAAATGCTTTAAATCCTGAACTTTGATAAATAGTTTCTGAAGTTGAAAAATATCTATTTTCTTTTCCTCTTATAATTATTTGAAATATTTGATCATCAATAACTATTTCTGGTATTACATTAACAGTAAAATTTTTAAAAATATTTGTAAAACATTTTTTAGCTTGTCTTGCTAATTTATCTTTTAAACTTCTAATATTAGTTCTATTGGAATCAGAG
>NZ_JALMUW010000050.1:0-7543 GCF_023846195.1 Spiroplasma endosymbiont of Lariophagus distinguendus | reverse complement strand
ATTTATTCTCCTTTTATAAATTTAAATTGCATATTTCCAATAGTATCTCTATTATTACCAACTATAATTAAATATCCAGTTTGTCCATTTTCTAATATTCATGAATAATAAATATCTTGTGGATATAATTTTGGATATAAATTTAATGCTAATAAATAACATAAAGCATCTTCTTTATTTTTTAATAAACTTACTGTTTTACATATTATTTCTTTTGGGCTTTTTTCATTATAAAATCATTCAGTTCTAATATTTCTCATTATTTATTCTCCTTGTTCAATTTTAATTATTAGATTTTTTAAACATATTTTTTCTCATATATAAAATTCTATTTGTTTAAAATATTTAACATTAGATATTTCATTTGTAAGTCATGTTATTCGTTCTTCTAAATCTTTAATTAATTTTTCTTTATTAATACAATTTTTATGTCTTGATTTATTAATTTCATCAACTTTATTTCTATGTTCTTTACAATATGCTCTGCCATATTCATCAATAGATTCATTAGCTTTAATTTGACATTGAATTAATTTTTCATTTCAAGTTTCAGTTCACATACATGTCATGATAAATTTACCTTTCACTAAACTTCAAACTTTTCTATTATTTCTTCTTCTTTTTCTAATTCTTTTAATTTAGATAAAGTAGAATTTATATCATTATTATCAATATCATTATTTGCATTAATAATTTTAATTTCATCACCAGTATTATCTTTATAAGCAATTGTTTCTTCATCAATTAATATACCTTGGTCTAATTGAAGTGCTAAATTAATATCATCTTGATTATTTAATACTATAATTGGTGTTTTATTAATTTCACGAATTAATGCTTTAACTACTGTTTTTAAAGCCATTTGGTCAAAACTAGTATTTCAAGGACTATCTTCACGCTTAGTTTTACTAAATTTTTTTCTTCATTCTTGACATTCTTCAACAGTCATTCCTTTATAAAAATTATTAATTTTTCCATTTTTATCTAAAAGTGAAATATAACAATAATAACCAATTGTATTAATAGTTTTTCTTTCAAAAATTAATGCTGGATTAATTTCTCATTTATTATTTTCTTGATTAAATTTATGTGCAGTTGTTATTTTTTCTCTTTGAAAATCAACTACTAATCCAGTTCTTTGTAATAATGTTAATCAACCATCTTCTTGAATTTGCACTTGTAATTCATCACCATAAGGTATTAATGCTAATTCTTTTTTAATAGGATTAATTGAAAGATTTAATTTATATAAATTAAATAAAGCATTAAATAAACTTTGTTGATTCATATTTCTTAAATCTTTACTAGAATTTCTAATCATTTCATAATAATTTCTAAATTTTAATAATTCTTCTTTATTACTTTTAATAAAATTAGGAATTTTTAATTCATTTTTATTATTACTCATTAGTTGATTCTCCTTTTTTATTTAATAATTCTAAAATTTCATCTAATTTTTTATTAATTTTGCCTATATGTTTTAATAAAATTAAAATTGATTTATCCATAAGTTACTCCTATCATTTTTTAATTGTTTTAAATCTATTATCTAAATGTACTTCGATATTTTTACTAGGATTAATTATTAAATGACTATTAATAATAATTCAATTATTTTGGTTACTATCTAATTTTTGTGGTAACTTATCAAATTCAATTGAATTACAAGAATAAATAGTTTTTTCTTTAATTGATTTTTCATTAATCATTTTATTTCTCCTTATTAATTTAACTTTTTACAATCTCAACATAAATTGTTTTGACAACATTCGTATTTTTGATGTTCATGGCAATAGTATAAAAAATTACATTTATTCATTATTTTCTTCTTTTTGCATTTCTTTGAATTTACGTCAGTTTAAATCTTCTAAATTATTATTAAAGTCTATAAATATTCTTTCTCTATAAAGATTTATTTGACTTTTAATAAACTTAATATCTTCTTGTAAATCTTTAATCATATTTCAAATAAATATATTTTGTTCTGGTTCATTATCTTGAAAAGTAAATAAAAAATATTTATGTAAACACATTTCTTTATATTTTAAATCTTGTTTTAAAATTCTCATTTTTTCTTTATTCTCAGGTATTTTTTTAATCATTTTTATTTTCTCCTTTAAAATATTTTGTTTTTGCATTAAATCATTCAATTAATAACTCACTTGTTATTTCAATTTGAATTTCTTCTTGAATATTTTTGTTAGTTAAATAAACATAGGTTTTATTACATGGACTTATACCATTAGCAAGTAACATACAATAATAAGCAGTTAATTGTAATTTAATTCTTTTTAATTTATCTTCATCAATACAAGCATATGTTTTATAATCAACTAAATAATATTTATTTTCTTTTTTATCTAAATAAACTAAATCTGGTGTTCCAGCAATTAAATTATCAGCAATAGGTTTTTCTATAATAAATTCATAATTATTTTTATCTTTAAATTTTTCTTTTAAAAACATAAGTGATTTTTTACAATAAGAATAATTTATTGAATTTGTTACTGGTTTTAATTTTTTTAATAAATTATTAATAATATTTTCTTGATTAATATTTTGTAAATATAATTCATTAAGTTTATGAACTCATTTACCACGATTTGAAGCATTTTTTAATACTTCTGGTGCTATATGACTATAACCAAAACCTAAATAATTATCAATAATTCTAGAAACTGAAATTAATTCTTTATCTTCTAAAAAATATTGATGAGTTTCTTTTTTAAAAATTAATTTACTCATATTTATTTCTACCTATTAATAATCAAAAACATTTATTACATAATCTATTACCAAAAGAAGATTGTTTTCTACATTTATCACAAGAACCAACCATTCTATATTCTCTATATTCCATAAATATTTTTCCTTTCATTAATTAAGTTTTTGATTTGTATATTCCATATCTAATTCCATTACTAATATTTCATAATGTGTAATAAAAGCATTTTCTAATAAATGATGTTTATAATTTCTATGAAAATTATTAGCATCTTTAAATGTAGAAAAAACTTTATATTTTGTTTCATCTGTATAATTAACTTGATATTTTATTAAATAAACGTATGCCATATTTATTTTTCTCCTTTATTTTATTTATTGTGTTATGATATTGTTAATGAGGTATGTATTTATATATAAAACCCCTTACTTTTTTAAATAATAAAAATGTAATTATTAATATAGATTAATGGGTTCTTTACTGAGCCATAATAAGGCTATTCAAATTAATCTATAATTACATTAAGCGATACAGTGTAACATTTTAACTTGCTTAACATTAAATGCTCTTTTATCCTGATATAGAAGTATTTACATTTCGTACTCACTATTAGACTTCTACGACAGTTTTATGAAGTTTTAATCTTTTAACAAAAAAAGAACGATAGTTATATCGTTCTTTGTTATCCGTTTTATTTTATGAATCTATCCATTAATCTCATACGTCCTTAGAAAAGACAATTTAATATTTTAAAACAAGAATTAGATAATAGGAAAAAGCAAAAAATAAATAAACTATTAAGTAATAAAACAACGTGAGAAAACCCAGATAAAGCAAAACCAACAGTTACTAATCCTGTTGCTAAAAATTTTGATTTAAGTGTTATAGTTAATTCTTCTGATATACAACCCCCAATTAGTCCAGTAACAAAACAACGAAGTTATTCAATATAAAATATTGTTTTAAAAATAATTTTAATAGTTTTGTTAAAAAGAGTAAAATTATATATTTTTTATATTTACATTTATAAAAAATATATAATTTTACTGAGTATTTAAAGGGTAGAAAAAATATTCAAAAAATAATAAAGGAAGTAAAAAATATGCCATGAGAACCATATGAAAAATGAAGTACAAAAGATAAAGATTCACTTGCAAAAAAATTAGATGAAGTAAATAATAGTTTTGGAAAAGAAAGAGAAAGACGAGGAAAAGTTGCTGCTACATTCGAAGAAAGTAATAAAAATAAGAACATAATAAATGATAAACCTTTAGTAAACATAGATAATAATGCTACTACTAAAGTTGCAAAATGTATTATTTTATAAATAATTAAAAACTACTTAATTAATTAAGTAGTTTTTAATTTAGTTTCATGATAAAAGAAAAAAGAAATTTTATATTTTATAAATTAAAGATGATAGTTAAAACTTGTTAATTTGAGTTTTACCTTATGTTATAATCAAATTAGAGGTGGACTATGGAATGCTACTTTACTAACCATAAAACTAATAATATTTTAATATTAGATGAAGAAGATAGTAAACATCTAATTAAAGTATTACGTCATAAAATTAATGATGAAATAGTTATTATTCATCAAGAACAAAAATATTTAACAAAAATTATTGAAATTACATCAGTTATTAAATGCGAAATTATAAAAACAGTGCCAAATAGTAATTCAGAATTAAGATGTAAAATCACATTAGTAATATCGTTATTAAAAGAACAAAAATTTGATTTAGTCATTCAAAAAGCAGTAGAATTGGGAGTTTATCAAATTGTGCCATTGCAGTTAAAACGATGTGTTAGTATTTTAACAAGAACAAAAGCAGAACAGAAAGTTTTACGTTGACAAAATATTGCAAAAGCTGCTGCCAAACAATCAAATCGCAATTTAATTCCGATTGTTACACCCGTTGTTTTTGATTTAAAACAATTAGAACGATATCGGTCTCATCTTAATTTGGTTGCATATGAAAATTCATCAGAAACTAGTTGGATTAGTCAAATAAATAATAAATTATCATCAATAACAATTATAGTTGGACCCGAAGGAGGAATCACTAAAGAAGAAATTGCAACTTTAACACAACTTAATTTTAGTAATATTAGTTTAGGAAAATTAATTTTACGTGCCGAAACTGCACCTTTATTTTTAATGTCAATCATTAATTATGAAACAAGTTTAAAAAGTTAAAGGAGTACAAGATGATTAAAATTGGTATTATTGGAACTGGAAAAATTGTTCAAAGATTTATAAAGCAATCGTTAACTAATAAAAAAGTTAAAATAACTTGTATATATTCAAGAAGTTTAGATAAAGCAGAAACATGAGCAAAAAAATATAATATTGCCCATAGTACTGATGATTTAAATAAAATGATAGAACATATTGATGCTATTTATATTGCTTCACCAAATGGTTTGCATTACAAACAAAGTAAATTATTTTTAAATAATAATATTCATGTTTTAGTAGAAAAAACTATTACTTTTACAGTTGAAGAAGTTAAAGACCTAATTTCTTTAGCAAGAAGTAAAAAATTAATTTTATTAGAAGCTTATGTTACTGTTCATTTACCTATTTTTTCTAAATTAAAAAAATTAGTTCATGAAATAAATCCAGAAGTAGTTAACCTTAATTTTAATCGTATTTCTTCAAGAATGCCATCAGTTGAAAAAGGAATATATGATTCTGTTTTTGATAAAGATTTTGGTAAAGGTGCAACTTATGATAGTTTAGTATATCCATTACAATTAGTATTGTATTTATTAGGTAAAGTAAAAACAGTTAAAGCGATGGCAATTAAATTACCTAATGGTGTTAATTTAAGTAATCATGTTATTTTGAAGCATGAAAATGGAACTATTACTACTATTACTTGTAGTAAAGGAGTAACCTCTTATGCACAAAGTGAATTTATAGGTCATAATAGTAGTCTTGTTTTATCACAAGTTCATCCATTAAGTGGAATTAAGGTTTATACTAAAAACGGAATAAAAGAAATCGCAGATAATACTAATGAAGAAAGTTTAATGACATATGAATTAAATGATTTTGTAAAAATGATTAAAAATAAAGATTATTTAAGTCGAGATTATTGATTAAATCATAGTTTAATGAATCTTGAAGTTATTGAAGCAATTATTAAAAGTGAAAATGAATTAGGAGTTGAAGTTTATGAAAAGTAATATTAATTTAAATGAATATATTGATCATACATTATTAAAACCAGAAGCAACATTATCAATGATTGATACATTATGTAAAGAAGCTAAAACTTATTATTTTAAAGCAGTTTGTATTAATCCATTTTATGTTAATCGTGCTGTTACTTTATTAAAAAATAGTAATGTTAAAGTATGTACAGTGGTTGGTTTTCCATTGGGTGCCAATACTACACAAACTAAAATAGCAGAAACAATTAATGCGATTAAAGATGGTGCTCAAGAAATTGATGTTGTTATTAATATTGGTGCATTAAAGGATAATGATCAAAAACTTGTATTGCAAGATCTACAAGCAGTTCGTAATGCATGTCCACAAAATATTATTTTAAAAGTAATAATTGAGTGTAGTTTATTAACAACAGAACAAAAAATTATTGCTTGTCAGTTAGTAACTAAAGTAAAAGCAGATTTTATTAAAACTTCAACTGGTTTTGCTAATGGTGGTGCCACGGTTGCTGATATTAAATTAATGAAAGCAAATATTGGTCCTCATGTTGCAATTAAAGCTTCTGGTGGTATTAAAAATCAAGATGATGCAATGGCGATGATTAATGCTGGTGCTACTAGAATTGGTACTAGTAATGGTGTTGCTATTATTTCAGGACAAGAAACTAAGGGTGGTTATTAATTAATGTAAATCAACAATTATATACTAAATATAAAAGAAAGAACAAAATATCTAAAACAGAAAATGAGAAAACAATAATCATTAACTTCATTTATTTATTATCTTTAAATAATTAAAATCAATTTATGAAAACTAATAATTTTGATAAAAATTGATATTTAAGGATTGTTTTTAAAGAAGTTTTTTCTTTAATAGACAAAATTATTTTTGAAAAATGCTTATATTATTTTTTAAAAAAGATTGATTTTGATAGGAAAATTATTGAAAATAATACTGTTTAAAAATATTTAACATTGAATTTACTAAGCAAAGATAATTAATCATCAATTACAAAAAGTCATCAGAAATAAAAAAGTCTTTCTTAATGATATGGCAGTTTTTCAAAATATTTTACTTAGTAATTAAAATATAACAAAAATTGAACAATTCATTTCAATTTTGAATAGGAATTGTTCAATTTATAATAAATTTAAAGATAGAATTAATCTGAACTAGTACTTTGCAAAACAAATATGTACAGGTTTCTAAAAAACCTCTTTCATTCTTTTATTTAGAGATCTTTGCTTTGATAGTGTACTGTAAAATCTCATTTATTTCAATCGCCATCTCTATTTGTTTTGACTACTAAACCTTGTGATCCATCTGTTGGTAATTTTGTTCAAAAATTTCTTATTTCTGGAAAGTTTTTATAAAGAATGTTAAAACCTGTTTCTATATCTGTAAGTCAAATATTTGATTTAGTATTATCAATTCGTGGAAACCTTCTTAGTTCTTCAAAAAGACGAGCTTCTGTAGAAACATTTGAAACATAAATATCTATCAAATTTTTAAATGTAAAATAATCAATTCAAATTTTTATATAATTTGCTTTCGTCATCCTATACTCTACTTCAAATGCTAAACAATTGGGAATCTCATCTTTTCATTTTGATGAATTGGAATGGCGGCACTTAG
>NZ_JALMUW010000005.1:0-27098 GCF_023846195.1 Spiroplasma endosymbiont of Lariophagus distinguendus | reverse complement strand
AACTTCTTCTTTAGAACAAATATTATTGTTATTATTATTATTTATCTTTTCTTCTAAATCTATTTTTTCTTTTTTTATTTGTTCAAGTTCTGATTGAATTTTAATTATTTTTTCTTGAAGTTCTTTTTTTCAAGTTCTTTTTTATTATTTTCTAAAAGTTCTTTTTCTAAATCTTTTTGTTTTTGTTCTAAATCTTTAATTTCTTTATCAATTTTAGCTGCTTTATCATAATCAGCATCTTTTACAAATTGTTCTTTTTCTTTAATTAAATTATTTTTATTATTTTCTAATTCACTTAACTTATCTTTAATTTCTTGACTATTAGTATTATTATTATTTATTTTTGCTTCTAATTCTTTAATTTGTTTATTCTTTTCTTCAATATTTTTGTTTAATTTTTCAATTTCTTTCATAGATTTATCATTATTATAGTTTAGAAGTTGATCCATTTTTTTATTAATTGTTTCACAACATTGACTATTATCATTTTTTTCATTAGATTGACAATTATCAATTTTTTCATTTATTTCTTTTAATTGTTCTTGTAAAATTTGACAATTAATTAAATGAATCTTATTTTTTTCTTCTTCTTTTATTAAAATTTCCAATTGTTTTTTAACACTATTGATTTGTTTTTCAATAGCTTCTTTTTCTTCTATATTAGCTTCTAAGTCCTCTAATGACTCTGGATCATTTTTAATATTTTGAATTTCTTTTTCCTTTTCTTTTAATTTCTTTTCAAGTCTTTCTAATTTCTCTTTTAATAATTCAATTTTAGGATTAGGCTTTATTTCATTATTATCTTTTTCATTTAATTGTTTTTTTAATTTTTCAATTTCTTTATTAGCTTCTTCTAATTTAGATTCTACTTCTTCTTTAGCCTTACTAGTTTCATCTAATTTAGATTGAACTTCCTCTTTTTCTTGAGTAATCTTTTCTAGTTGCTTTTGTAAATCTTCTACAGAAATATTTTCTTCATCACTAGTATCCATTAATTTTTCTCCTTCTATATATGTTAAAAATAACATTTTTTATAATCTGATTTTTAATTAAATTTAAAAATAAAAAATATCAGAATAGTTCTAATTTATATTAGTGGTTTCCTTGTACCAATATTAAGATTCATCAAAAATATAATTTTTCTAACTTTATTTAATATAAACAATTGTAAATTTAAAAAAGTATAAAATAATATTGAATTATATGGTATTTTGATTAAATCCCAATTTAAATTTATAATTGAAAAAATAAATATACAATAAAAAAAGTACTTTAATTTACTAAAATACTTTTTTCTGATTTATTAAATTTCAAAATCATATAATTATATAATATAGAAATATTATTATACATTTATTATATACTGTTTTTATATAGTAAATGAGCGTGGCTTTGAAAGAAGTGATTGTTCATCAAACTCTGTTTTAAGAATTGAACTACTAATTCCATTATCCAAAGAATTTGTAGACTCACAATAGTTATTGAATGTTCCATAGTTATTTCTTGGTTTAGTAGTAGATCCAAAATTACTATTTACTTTCTGCTCTTCAACAGCATCAAAAAAGATTTCATTTTCTTCATCATTTTTAAAATTTCATTCTTCTTCATTACATAATTGTCCAATAACACTAGAAAATTCTTCAATACTTTCTAATTCACTAAAAACATCTACTAAACAAGAATCATTAATAGAAGATTGACATGATGTTACTGATTGTTCAATATTACCATTATTTTGTTGATAACCAGTTCATCTTTTAATAGTATCTATAACAGTACTCAGTTTTGGAAGAAATGGTATTCCTTCTTTATTAACCATACAATTAAGTAAAGATGAAACTAGAGAAAGAGTTATACCACCAATAACTTTTGGAGCATCTGTTGACAGTTTTTTTCAAGTAAATTCTTGCTTAGATATATAATTCTCAGTACCTCATGTTATAGCCATTGATATTGGTGTTATAAAAAATAATGATAAAATATTTTTATAAAAAAAATTACTATTTTCATCAATATTTTGTTCACTATTAAGAAGTTGATTTTCTATATCATTAATATTGTTATTAAATAATCTTTTAACTTTTTCTCAACCTAATTTTATTACTTTTTCTATCCTAGAAATGATTGCACCATGAAAAGTCATATTTAACACATAACTAGTAAATTCAATAGTTGTCTGTCCAAGAATTTCCATTGAAATTCAATTATCTAAAATATTATTAGAAGCTCTATCCAAAATTACACCAGAATAACTTAAAAATAATAAGAAAGGAATAACTTTTATTATTTCTTTTCCTACATTAATATTATTTTCATTGTTTTTTCATTTATCTATAACTCAATTTTCAATATTTTCGATTGAACCAAAAATAAAAGGTTCAATAGCTGTATCAAAACCAATAAGTATACCACTAAATATCAAACTATCCTTAATAGTTTGTCAATTTCATGGTGTTTTAGCAACAGTAGTACTAATTATCATTTGAGCAGTGATATTACCAGAAAGAGCAACAATAAAAGTAATATTTTTACCTAAAAGTTTAGTTATTTTTGATAAATATTTGTTTTCTCTAATAGCAGTTTCTTCAAAAATAGATATTGTACTACTATTAGATATGCTAGAAAAATCACCACTTGAACCTAATAAACTTATTGCACTATCATCAGACATTCTACGAATATTAAGATTTTGATTACCTGTAAATAAAGGAGACATTTTAAACACTTCTTTCATATATAATAATAATTTTCTTAAGTTGCTACTTTTTTAAAATAAAAAGTAGTATCCAGTAATATAATTATTACGTGAAACTACTTCTTTTAGTCGCATATATTATTTAACCTAAAAAGGTATGAAAAAATAATAGCATGTGTTTTATAACTTGTCTATATTTTTTTTAATTTTTTTAATACAAAATTAGTTATAAAAGTAATTTTTATTATTAATTTTTATCTTTTCAAAAAGCAACTAAAAATTTATTAATTAACTATTAGTAGTAAAAATAAAAGTTAAACCTTCATATTTATTACCAAAAGCAATATCCTTTGAATTTTTACCCTCTAATCCAATTTTTATATAATCATAATATTTATCACCAAATTTTTTATTGCCAGTAATAGCAATAACATTACTATAGCCGCCAGCATTTAACAAATATGGTTTAAAATTATCAAAAGTTAACCAAGTAAAGGGTTTTTTTGGAATAAAATTTAATAATGGAACTAAAATATTACCAAGTAAAGGGTTTTTCACTTCTTCAGAAGGAATTCACTCTTGAAATAATTTTCAAAAATTTTTAGCTTTATCTGAATTATTTCTTAAATATTGTTCTTTTTGATTTTTTTCTTCCCTTTTAAAAGTAGCACCAGCAGTAACTAAGTCATTATAAAATCCACCACTGTCTTTTTTGTTAATTGATAAATATTGTGTTCCATTAACTAATGGTTCTAATTTTTCATTTATATAATCTTGTAATGGACTAAAATTAGCATCAAAACTACAATCTTTTACCGTAGAATTATTATAAACAGCTAAATGAATTTTAATATTAGTAGTACTAATTTTTTTTATTTCATCTTGACCATTAGTAATTTCATAAGTAATATTACTAAAATCTTCTGGAGCAGTATTAAACAAGTCACTAATATTGTCTTCAATTAATTTTTTAAAATCAAAAACATGAGTTTTATTTTCGGGTTTTAAAAAATTATTAAAATTGGGATAAGTATTATTAGCAATTAAATTTGCAGCATCTTCTAATAATTGCTGATAATCAACTGATGAATTGTGAAAAACATCACATGCACTAATATTAATACTAGTAATACTAGTAAATGCAAAAACACTTATAATTTTTAATATTTTTTTCATAATAAACTTCCTTAGATAATCACTACTTTTTTAGTATTATCTTCAAATTTTTCTTTTTTGTATTAATAATTCTATTTTTAATTTGTGAAATTTCATCGCGGTTTGTTATTTCATAAAATAAATGATAATAAATATATTTCAACTCACTAACTTTAATATTTTGTTTTTCAACAAATATTAGAAATTGATAAATTTCATGTAAAAGTTCAAATATTTTATTTTTTTCTTCATTAGTTAATACTTTTTGTTTTAATTCATTTCGAATAATTAATGGTGCTTCTTTAACAAATAGAAAATCACTAATGATATTTTTATAATCTCAATTATAAAATATTTTAAAATCATCAACTTTGGTTTTAACATTTTTAATATTATTTAAAATAGTTTTAACATCATTTTTAACTAAACTTTGAATGAAGACTGCTAATATTAATGCTAAAGAACTAGCGGGAATAAAGTACTTTAAAACTTGATCAATGTTAATAGTACCCTTAGTAAAATTCAAAATTGAATTTTTTACAATTAAATATAAAACTTCAAAACCTAAAATAATAAATAATGATCGTTTTTCTATATCTTTTCATCAAGGATTACCAAGAATCTGATTTTTTTCTTCTAATATTTTTTCTAAAATAATATAAATAATAAAATAACAAAATCAATAAGTTAAAACAAATAATGTGGTAAAAACATTAGTAAAACAAAAAATATAAGTAATGTTTCTAGCAACATTTAATACTAATAAAGCTTTAAAAATAAAAAAATTATTTTCAAAATTTGAAATTACCTTATATTTATTTTCAATATATTTTTTCATTCAACATCTGATTTGAATAAATATTAAAGTATTACTTGCAATACAACTACTAAAAATGGCAATATATAAATAAGTTTTTAAAGTAATAATAGTTTCATCAGTAATACTAGCATTATTAAAAAAATCAAATGTTAAAATTTTATTAAAAATACTACTTTTAACTTCTCATAAAATTGCACAAATAATCAAACAAATTGTTAACAATATTCATAAGATCGTCTGCATCAAATATTTATTGTTAAATCATTTTCAACTTGATTTTAATAATTGATAGTTATTCATAATTTTATCTACCTTATTTTTAAATTATTATTATAATAATTGTAAGCTATTAACTCACATTTGTGCTTGCGTTAAATTTAAAATATCTTTACTAATCATTGCTAATAATTTATTAATAAACTTTTCAAGATTAGTAGTAGTGGGTAAAACCATCAATTTGCCTTTTCCATCATTATAAGGATTTTTTCCTAATTCATATTTTCAACTTAATGTTAATTGTTCATTTTCTATGTGAATAACTGGTAAATCCTTATTTCCTAAACTATAAGCAAATTCATTAAGTAAATTCATTACTTTTGGTTCTAAAATTAATCTTAATTTAATTTGATTATCACATTTTACTTCAAATAAATCTTCAAATAAATGTGATTCTAATTGAACTTTCTTTTTACTACGAAATTTTTTTGAAAATATATTACGTGGTGTTAATGTCATTGTAAAATTATTATTCCTAATAATAGTTGTATAATAAACAAAACGTGCATAATAACAAGTAATTTTTTCTGTTTCAATAACTTGAGCAGCACTATTATATCCAGAACTTGTCTCATACATAACTTTTTGGTTAATGATACTTCCATAGTTAAAATTTTGACCATTAATACTTCCTATCATTACTTGTTCGCAATAATTATAATAATTAGGTTGTTCATCTAAAGGTAAATTACCTTGTGGTTCAATTGTTCAATAATCACTAATAGTTGTTAAATTCATTTGTGAATTATTATCTTTAATAACTCATTGATAATAGTTAATAATTGGTAATTCTTCTATTAATTTTTCATGAATTTTAGTTTTTAATACAAAACTCTGCACTAATAAAAAGCATCCAACAATGAATCCAATAATACTAATAATGGTAAATGGTTTTTTAATAAATGATGATTTGTTAATACCAATACTAGCACCAATAGCAATTAGAGCAATAATGGTAGTAATAATTCATAAACTAATTCATAAACGATTATTTATTAATTTAATTCATCAATGATTACTACTATTATTATAGTCAGTATGAATATTATTAACAATCTCATTTACAACCTTTGGTGATAAACTATGTTTCATAATTATTCCATTCTTTTTTAATTCTTAATATAGTTTATAACTAATTTTGTTTTATAAAAAAATAGAAAAAGACTAACTATAGATGTAATAATCTATTTAAAAGTCTAAAAACCTACTATTATAAAACTAATTACATTATAACATATATATTATTAGTTTTTTTCTAAAAAATCATTAATTTCAGTAATATTAACAGGTGCATTTTGTGGAGGTTTACCTGCATTACCACCATGCATATATTTTGCAGGAACTGCTACCATAAAAACTTTAGGATCGATTCGAACTATTTTTGTTTTAAAAAAATTATATTCTAATAATGACATTGTTGTCATCATCATTTTATATTCATTACCTGAATACAAACCTTTCACGTTTCAAACATTACCACCACGTAAATAATTATTTCGATAAATATCATTACGGATTTGCTCTAATTCATTAGAAATAATAAAGACACTCATCAACATATATTTTGGATAAACTCTATTCATAACAAAAGCTGCTACATAAATATAAACAAGCGTTGACATAAAATAAGGTCTAACTAAAAAATTATCAACAAGACTAGTTTTCTGTAAAAAAGTTCCATCAATAATTAAAACAATAACAACAATAATAATATTAGTATTTCTAATAATAGTAGCAATTGAATATTTACGTTTCATAGAAATATAAGTACTAATAAAATCCATACCACCACTAGATCCACCAGTTTTAAATAAAATACCAATACCAGCACCATAAATTAATCCACCTAAAGCAGCAAAAATAAAAGTACGTGGTAAAACTAAGTGCCAATAATCTGTAGTACCTTTTAATGGCTCATTACCTAAAACTTGAAAATTTTTAAGAGCATCAATTGCTGTTAACAAAAAGTTAATTCCATTTTGAAATAACAAATAAATGATAGTATAAAGAGTAAAACGAAATCCAACCTTGAATAATCCTCAAATAATGATAGGACCATTAATAAGAAAATATACTGGATAAAATCAAAATGCTTGCGTTGTTTCTTGTTCAGTAATACTGCCATTATAAGATAAGGCAATAAATTTAGCTATTAATTGTGCAAAAGCTGATAAACCATTAGTATATAAACCAGCACGATTAATAAAATAAAAAAAGGAAACAGTTGTTAAAAAAGCACCAATAAAAATTAATAATAAATTTTTAGAAGTTATTTTTCAATTAAAGTTTTTTCATGAAGAATGGATCTCTTGTTTAACACCAATATTTTTAAAAGTAAAGGCATCAACAATTAACGGTGGCTCTTTATCTTTATTTTTTGCTTCTGAATTATTGGACATATTAAACTCCTTTTTAACTATTAAATTGAAGTATTGTTGGAACATAATTACTATCATCATAAGGCGAAGGTAAAGACATGTCAATTAATGAATCTTGAAAACTAATCACAAAATTAACTTTAAGTTCTAATTTATTAGGACCAGAGCTTGTAACTTTTTGACCATCAATTCCTTTGATATTAATATTAACAGAATTAACATAAGGATTATTATTTAATGCTAAACTTATTCCTTCTTGAACTAAAGTTTTAGTTTTTTGAGAAAAATCAGCATATGTTTTATCAATATCAGGTTTAGTTTCTTCATCAACACTAATTGGTACTATTTGTTCTGATAATTTAGTAACATCACTAACACAACTATAAACTATGTAATCGCTTTGTGTATAAGAACATTTTATATTAAAAGTTTTTTTTATGTATTGTTCAACTTTAAAACTTTTATCATTATTTACTACTCCAACTTGATAAGTAATATTAATACTAATTCTACCAGTTGAAGTATCAACATTTCAAGTTCTTGCTTTTGTTGATTCATCTATTTTACCATTATCAATCGTAAAATAATAACATTTAGTACCTACTTCTAAATGACTATCAAATCAAGTTGGTTCTTTAATATTTGCTTTATCTAAAATTAATTTGGCAAGTGCTTGTGCAAGACTGTTTTCTAATGCTTTATTTTCAATAACTTGTTCTTTTTCAGGTCTTTGACCATCAATAGGAACACCCACTGGTTTTTTAATACCAACTTTTGATAAAGTTGATTCTCAACCATTATAATTACCATTACCATTAGTAATTGCTTTTAAAATACTATCTTGTTGTTGATCAGAACAAGCTAAAACTGGCGTTACTATTCCACTACCAAAAGCAATAGTACCCATTAATGTTAAAATTTTTTTCATAATTATAATCATTCCTTAATTTAAAAAATATCATATATAAATTGTAACTTATTTTTATTATTTTGCTATACACTATCTTCAAAATCTTTATAATTAATATTAGTTTATATTAAAGGAATTGATAATATGTTTAAAATTTTATATACACTAGTTACTATTTCACTAGCCGCTTTTACTAATTTAAGCCAAGTGAAAATAAATAATTATCATCATAAAGAAATAAAATCAGAAAATACTATCCTAAATGAACAAAGTTTAACCTTAGCTTTTGAAAGTGGAAATTTTTATAATTGAAATGAAAATGATTCAACTAATTCTATTGCTGGTATTTTTACAAATTCACAAGCACAATCTTATTTATTAAATAAGGATGGCACATATAATAATTTAGACTTACAAATTAATAATTTTATTAGATTTGATGATAACTTAGGAATTGCTACTTTAAATAATTTTCATAAAAGTGATGATACTAATTTTATTAATAATTCATTTTTAATGACTAAAAATGGTATTAGTGATGATGCTACTGCCATTGAAACTCCAAATCATACTTTTACTAACTTTGGTAATAATATCGTTAGTACCGATATTGGTGCTGACTTAATTAATACAGACGGAAAAGTAACTAACTTAGTTACTCCCTATCATTATGGAAAAGGTAAAACTAGTTTTACTACTATAAATGCTACTTTTGGTGTTTTTGTTGGTGGTGATCAAAATTCTTATATTCTAAAAGTTGATGGTAATATCAAGCCAATTAATATGAATGTTCCTAATCCAATACTATTAAATTCTTTTGTTGCCATTAATAATAATGGTGGCATTATTCGTGATGTTAATGGTCAATTATTTTATTTAACAATAGAAGATAATGGTAATGCTACAACAAAACCATTAATTATTAATAAGAAGCCACTGTTTAGTACTACTACTGTTTTTTTTAGCAAGACTGGTAACAATCAAGGAATTTTAAATGTAAATCTCAAAAATAGCTCCAAATTTTTTGGACAACCTTATCATTTAAGCATTACTGATAGTAATGATATTAAACTTACAAAAATTAATGAACATTATATGAGTAATTTCATTTTACTTCATGATGGTTTAGGTATTTTTATTGATGAACAAGAAATTGGCTATTTTGTAAATGAATTAGGTGCTTTTACTAAAATTGGTTATTGTGCCAATTTCCAAAGAATAAATGATAATCTTGGTTTTATTAATAATAATACAAGTAAATTATTACTAAGTGATAGTAAAAATAACAATTGAAGTCGAATTAATACTATTAAATTTACTAAAACTAAAGATGAACAATTGACTAATTTTATTAATTCATATATTGATAAAGATAAACTTACTGCAGTTAATCGTACTAATAATTGAATTAGTAATAATAATCTAATTTTAAATGTAACTAATGATGAACTAAAAGATATTACTATTAATGATAATCAACCATTATTACCAAATATTAATAATAGTATTACAACTATTATTAATAGTAATTCTGAAATTAATATTAAATTTAAAGATGAAATAATAACTTACCATGTATTAATATATAATCAAAATATTTTGCCAACACTAGATAATAGTACTAATACTAATATTAAATATGTTGGAATAGTAAATAATAATTTATATGATATTAATAGCACTAATACTAATGACGGTTTTACAATTAATTTTAACTATGATAATACTATTCAATTTGTAAATATTATTACTATTGATAGTACTACTATGAATAAAATGAATTTATGAACATTAAAACCAAAAACTACTTTTAAATTAAATGCCAAAAGCAATAATAATGTATATTTACTACAAACTGTTAATTGAAATAATATTAGCAACTGACAATATTTTACTATTTATCATGGTAATAATTTACCTATTATTGAATTTTGAACTACTGATACTGGTATAAAATTATGAAATGCTGCTTTAAAACTTAATTATACTTCTAAGGAACTAGAAAATATGAATGCAACAGAAATTAATAATCTAAGAAATTTATCAGTTAATTGAACAATTAATGAAGCGCGTGGTAATACTTTAGGTTATATTATTTCTGGTTTTCTTAGTATTGGTTTCATTTTAACTATTATTGCTATTATTTATGATTGATACTTAAAACAACAATTCAAAAAAAAGCAATCTAACACAAAGACAAATGTGAATTAATAAAAAATAACTGCTCTTTTATTTTTTTGGAATTATGTGGAATGGGGCACTTAGGCACTTGGCACTTAGGCACTTGGCACTTAGCCCTTTTTACTAGACCATTAATTTAAAAAACCTGAATGTATTCGAAAAACAATTGTGTTATATAATTAACACTAATTTTGACATGAAAGGATTTTTATTAATGGATAAAATTAAACAAATAGAATTATTTATTAGAAAATTAAATATTAATCAAAAAATTAAAATTATTGATCATTGCAAGAATCAATATTCGATTAGACATCTTTCTCAATATCTTCAATTAAACAGATCAACATATTACTTTTTAAAAAACAAACAAAAACCTATTAAAAAAGAAATAAATCACCTTGATCATTGTAACCATAAATATCAAAAATTATGCAAATTTTTAATTGAATTTCATTCTACAAGAAAAGGTAGAATTTATGGATATTTACGAATTTTTTCAGCATTTAAAGAATGATTAAAACAAGAAAAAAACATTCACTTAAATATAGAATTATCAACAAAACAAATGCGAAAAATTATGAAAGATCACAACATCCAAGGTTTAAAACAAACTAAAAATAATAATAGTAAAAATAAAAAGACTGCACATAAATGAATACCTACAATGGATAAAGTCAACAAAAATTATAAAATCACAACTTCTTCTAATCAAATTTGATCAATGGATACTAAACAAATCAATACTAAAGAAGGCTGATTATACCTTTTGGTAATTATTGATGGCTTTTCTCCCTTTATGTACTATTTTTAAATTTTATCACATAAATGCTGAGAAAAGCCTATCTACGGACTTCTCCCCACATTTTTAAATCAAACATAGCATTACAATTTCAAAACTAGGTATCTTATTGAATTTATATGCAGCTTCTTTTGCATATAAATGAACATGATGTTTTGCAACTTTGATATGTGTTTTAAATGTTCTTCTTATATGTTTTCAAACTGATTCAATTTGGTTGGTATTTACACCAGTTTTTGAAACATAGCTATCTTGATGATTGACTGTTTCATGCTTAGTGAAAACCGATTTAAAATCGCAATATCCTTTTCAAAAATCAGTATGTACATGACACTTTGAAGAAATGTGGTTTCTTGCAAACTGCAAAAGATTTTTACTTTTTGCATTTTTCAATACTTTCACAATTAATTTATTGGTTGTTTTTTCATAAATACCAACAATCAAGGTTTTATTCACCAAGGATCTTCCTTGTTTTTTAAAACCCATATGTGAAAGATACATTTCATCCATTTGCACTATGCCCTCAACAATAAATTGTGATTCTTGTTTGGCAATACAAGTTCTGATTTTATGACCCATTCTTCAAGCAGTTTTCAAAGTTACCCCCAATTCTTTTGCAACATCAGTTGATGGAATTCCATGTTTGGTGTTTATTCATCTAAAGATGAGATAAAACCAAGATTTCAAAGGTATTTGTGACTTGTAAAAAATGGTGCCATGAAGAATACTAAATGTTTGATGACATTTCAAACATCTTATTCTTCTTAAATCAGAAGTATTCAAATTTGTTCAATAACACCTGATACATTTATTTTCCTTCAAACTTACTATATATTTCAAACAATCTTGTTCTGTTTGAAAAGTATTGTTGAACTCATTCAATTTCATTGTTTCCTCCACAAGTACATGTGGGGAGAAGTCCGTTATTGATTTTTATTCAAATAATGTTGTTAGTTATAATACTGCTTCTAATAAATCATATAAAGATTTAATAAAACCTGCTCTTGAAAAAATAACACAACAATTTTCTTTAAAACAAATCAAAAGCGTTATTTTACATTCAGATAATGCTGCTGAATTTTATTGCCAAGACATATCCAACTGAACTATTGACAAACAAATAATCTTAAGCAAAAAGCAACCTTATGATATTGGCGGTAATGTTCTATCAGAAAACTGATTCTCACATTTATCTCAAGAATGATTACCCAAAGGTTCAAACCAATATTTAACAATCAATGAAGCTATAAATGATGTAAATCAATATGTTATGTTTTATAATTATGAAAGAATACATTCTAAATTTCTAAAACCACCAATTTTACAAATTAAAATTTAGAAAAAAAGTATGAAAGTGGTCCAGTAATTAGGGCCAACCACCAATTAAAAATTGTATTAAGTAATATACTATTTTCAGTTTTTTCAATAGTTGGAGCAAAATAATTAGATATACCTTTATATTTTACTTCTAAGTTTTTATAAAAATGATTCATTATCTGAAAAAGATTTTTTTTACTAATAATTTCTTCGGGAAATAACTCTTTTAATAAATCAAGTCGTTTTAATTCTGTAATATTTAAATCTTTTTTTTCATTATACTCTGATTTCATTTTTTTCCTACTTTCTTCAAGTTTCATTAATTCTAAATAAAATAAACCATTGTCATTTAAAAAATGACAATGGTTTATTTTACACTAGTAATTAATTGATATCATTATAATATACTTATTAAATTAAATCTACTAAAATTTAATAATTTTTCTATACTAAGTATGGATTATACTTTGATTATCTTCCTTAACACAATCATGAATTTTAACATCATAACTATCAAATAAATTTTCATAATCAACATTAAATGGCACTAGTAATTGGTTTTTACTAGAAAAACGAGTAATTAATAAGTGCAAATAATGATGATCATTATTGGCATTTAAAGTTTGTTCATAATAAGCGAACCGTTCTTTATACTTAAATTGAATTGCTAATACTTTAAAATTATGTGATAAATAATTACGAACATTTTTAATATACTCTAACTGTTCTAATAAAATTTTACTATCATTAAATTCTTTGATACCAAAATAATGAGCAATCTTAGCGATACTTTTATCATTTAAAGTTTGTAATAATTTCATTGTTCATTCAAATGACATAACTTCTATTAAACTGCGTATTGTTCGTGATTTTAAAACACCACTTCTATTATATTTATTATAACCAGCACGAATCAAACGTAAAGCTGTTTTCATTTGAGCTAGGTGTTCTGGATTAAGAAAAGTAGCATTATCTAAATTTTGAACATTATCATTAAAAAGTTGATGTAATAAAGCATTTTTTAAAGAATTTTCAATCATTAAAATATGTTTTAAATACAATAAACGTAAATCAATGTTTATTAATAATAAATCTTTAAGTTGATGTTGAGGATAATTACGCTTTAATAATTCTAAATATTTTTCTTCAACAATATTTTCTGCAAATCATTCTTTATTTAATAACATGTAATTCACTCCTTAAATAAACTAACCTCTAATTTTATAAATACCAACACGAATAGAAGAATTTTCAGATTCTTTTGTTTCACTTTTAATATCTACTTCTTTTTTTCTTTGTAACAACTCTTGTTCAATAAAGTCATCAACGTTCATATTGGTACTTTGATAAGTAGCAGTTCAATCAAATGTTTTATTAGTAAAGTTATTTTTGGGTTTATTACTATCTTTAAAAAATTCTTGTACTTCTTGATTCATAAATGCTTTTTGCTTACGTTTACGTGAAAATAAATTAGTAAAGAATTTCTTAAAATTAAAAATTGATCAAAACTGACGAAAATTAATAGTCATTGCTAAACCAAAAATTAAAATTGATGAATACAATAATGAATAACCGATAACTCGTAATACAAAACTATAATCTGTGAAATTATATGTTGGTGGATATTTGTCAAAGAAATAAAGGCATCCAAATAATGTTACTGCTAAAATTGGAATAATTAAAACTAAAGTATTTTGAATAATAAAACGTAAATCACTATTATACGTCAAATGTTTTCAAACATAAACTCAGATTGAAATTAAACGATAAACCCAACCAATACAACTTGATAAAAGAATCATATATAAACTTAATGATAAATATTGATAACTTTGATGTTTTCAACCTAAATTTGATAGTATTCAACCCAAAATAACACCTAAAACAAGATTTATTATTGATTGAATATATGAACCTCAAATTGTTTCTTTGTATTTTACAGTAGCATTTACAATAACTTTTCCTGGTTCGGTTGCCACTTGAATTGTATTTTTTAAAGATAAAAGTAAAATAAATCATGGTTGTGACAAAAATAAATTAATAAAAAGATTTTTTGAAGAATCAAAATTACCATCAGAATTATTAATATTTGTAATACTTAAAGCAGACACTAAATATTGAGTAATAATAAATTGATTAATAAATAAAAAACCAGCAATCATATAAGCATATAACTCAAATTTAGTATACACAGTTCATCTAATTCGTCCACTTTTGGCAATTCAATATCCAAAAACTTCGCAAAAAGAACTAATTAAAATTAAAGCAATTGAGCGCATTGTTGTGGCAATAATAATATAAATAGTGTAAATTGATGTTGTTGTCAGTGATAAAAATAAAGTAATTAAAATAATATCAATGTTAGAAATAATCATGTCAGGTAAACGATTCAGGGCTACTCATCATGATTGTTTTAGCATCCTTTTTTGTTGTGTTCATTTTTTATGTTGTAATCATGGATATTCAATTTTAATAACGATAAAAGTAACAAATGCTTTTAATACACCACAAACAAAATAAGCAAAAAAAGGAATATACATATCTATTGGTTTACCATCAGATTTTCTAATAACTAATAACGTCATTAGTAAAATATACATAATAATCTCTGAAAAAATAAAAATTAAACGATTTAAATAACCTTTTTGATCAGCTTGAATTAAATTTTGATAAGCACCACTAAAATAAAAAAAGATTAATTCACGTGATCCTAAAGAAATAATAATAAGTGCTACTTGTCAAAAAGGAATTTCCATATCTAAACCAATTTCTGGTAAATGAACACTAGCTAATCCTAAAATAAAACCAGCACTGACAAGAATAATTAAATATATTCTTCCTGAATGATGATAATTTTTTCTTGTCGTATTAATAATATCGTTGACGGTTTCATAATCATCATTTTGTAAAGGACGATATAAAGAAAAAATGGTAATTAAACCAAGTCCTCCTTCTGTCAAACTAAGGTAAGTCAAAAAAGAAATAATAACACGAATTAAACCATTAATTTTTTCACCGTATGCTAAACCAGTAACATAAAGAAAAGTTAACTGTAAAATAGAGATAACAATTGTCACGATAACACCAACAATTGTATTAAAAATACCTTTTTTAGTTGTCATTACTTCACCCAATCTATATAAATAAAACTAATTTTGTTTTTTACTTAAATATGTTAACAACCCAAAATTAAAAGTTCAATATTATTAATCACTATTAAAAATAAAAAAAATAGCAAAAAAATAAAAATGTATTCTATATATTAGTATAGATTAATTTTATCATTTTTCTTTTTTAATCTGTTTAATTAAATCTGTTTTTAAATCTTTTATTATAAAATTTTGATCATTCAAATAAGTAAATGGTTCTTCTAAATCATTAAATGATAAATAATAAGCAAATAATGCAATTTTATTAGGAGTAACTATTGTTGACCCATACTTAGTGTCACCAACAATTGGTAAATTTAAAAATTGTAAAGTACTACGAATTTGATGTTTTCTACCAGTAACTAATTGACACTCAACTAAAGTAAAGTCTTTAGTATTAAATATTGGTGTAAAGATGGTGCTACAACTTTTACTTTGTTCACTTGGTTCAATTGAAAATTTCATTTTCATTGTTAACTCATCATGAGTAATATAACCAGAAATATTTAAATTTTTAGTTAATTGGCCAGAACAAATAGCCAAATATTTTTTAATAATTTGACCATTTTTGGTAGCATTATGAAATGCATTTTGTGTCATTTTATTTTTCGGATAAATAATTAAACCCTTAGTTAGTTTATCTAAACGATACTGATGACTAATATTAAATGTTTGCTCACGTTTCTTCTTCGGGTATTTTTGTTGTAAATAATATTTTACCATGTTATCTAAGCAAGAACCATATGGTTGATGGACAACAATATTATGATCTTTATTAACAATTAAAAAATTATCATCTTCATAAAACAATTCAATTGGTGCTTCTTTAGTAATTTTTTCTGGTTTATAGTTAACAACTAAATTACTTTCATAAATGACTACTAAATCATTTTCTTGTAAGCGATATTTAAAATCAGTAGTAGTTTTATTATTAACTCTGATTTTTTTTGTTCTAAATAAACGATAAATTTTTGACAGTGGTAGTGTTTTAAATACTTTTTTTAAATAATTAATTAAAGTTTGATCAGCATCATTGGCAGTAATTGTTAGGGTAGTCATAATTTCTCCTTTTAATTTTTATTAATAAAACCAGAAATAGTTGCAATTAGATTAGAAAAAGCATGTAAACCAATAGTATATGTAGTATTACCGCGTGTCATTATAAATAATAAGGGTAATATAATACTAAATCCTAAATAACCAATAATATTATTTCAATCACCACTATCCATAACATGCATTGATGGGAAATAAATTAATGAAGCAGCATATGCTAACCAACGATAACGAACAATGGTAAAAGTACCATGACGATATGATATTTCTTCATTAATTGGAGCAATAAAAATAGTACTAAGAACTAAAACAAAAATGCCATATGGACTATTCATTAATAAGTTTAAAACATCTTGATTTTTTGAAGTATTATTACTTGTTAACATATTAAATTCACTAAATTTAGGAATTATGTTGAAAATAATATTTAAAATAGTACCAATAACAGCAAAAATGGTAACTCAAGTTATTAAATCTAATTTTGCTTCTTTTAAAGTAGTAATAATTCTCTCACGTAATGATCTACAAAATATTAATACTAAAATTGATCCTAACAATTGAAATAATTGTTGAATTAAAAATGTAGTAGCAAGCGAAGTTACATCATCATCTTTACCACTAATAACTTTTGTTGCAATAAAAAATAAAAGAACAAATACTACACTAATAAAACCAAATACACTATGACTATAAGCAGCCCACCCACCTTTTTTAATCATAGTTTCTCAATCAATACCAAGTGAAACAACTAACCCAAAAATTGGCAATAAACTAAAAATAAAAAGACTAAGAAATGAACTTTGACTAGTATCTTTTACAGCATAAGTTTTGATTAAACTATAAAGAATTGGAATTATAATAAAAGATATAAGATAAATTATTGTTAGAGTTCAACTGGCTGTTTTGAAATTAAAGTTATTGGTGTCATCACAACTAAGTGATTTTGAAGTAAATTTATCAATAAATGACTGTTTTTGTTCATTTTTTTCTAAATTATTACTATTAATGTTATCAGTTTGGTTTACATTAATTCTACGTATGATATCATTGTTGTGAGAAACATTAATTTGATTAGATTTTTTATTAAACATGTATAAGTACTGCACGAAAACTTTCACCCTTTGTTAGTAAAATTAGTATTTAATATTAATTTTTAGTATAACATATAGTGAGAAATCTTGTAATATAATAAACTTGTAATTTTACATTAATTTATTATAATGTAATGCAATATTTATATGTGAAGAGTTTAAAAAGAAAAGGAGGATAGAAAAGAATGCCTAAATACAAGATTAATATTATCGATTTACCATATAATTATGATGCTTTAGAACCTTATATTTCACAAGAAACAATGAAACATCATTATGAAGAACTTCATAAGAAATATTTAACTTCTTTAAAATTAGTGATGGATAAACATCCGAAAGTTTTTTCTGATTATAATCTTGAAACTAAAGGGGAACTAAATCGTTTATTAAGTAATTATTGTAAATTAGAAGATATATGTGAGGATAAAGAAACTTGTAATGTAAAAAAATTACAAAGTAGCATTCGACAATTTGGTGGGGGAGTAATTAATCATAATCTTTTCTTTTCACTATTGGGGAAAAATAAAGGTTTTAATGAAAAATCAGCTATTGGTAAAACAATAATTAATCGCTTTGAATCTTATGAAAAATTTGAAGCTGCTTTAACAAAAACTGCCATAGATATTTTTGGAAGTGGTTGAGCATGATTAGTAATTGACAATAATGGTACATTAAGACTATACAAAACTTTTAATCAAGACAATCCATGATTCTTGAATATGTATCCATTGATCGCTATTGATGTATGAGAACATGCACATTATCTACAATATAAAAACGAACAAGAGAAATACTTACAAGCATTATTAAAAGTTATCAATTGAGAACAAGTAAATAACAATTATCAAGAGTATTTAAATGAAAAAACTAAAAAATAAGTAAAAAAGAACTCAATTGAGTTCTTTTTTTATAATATTATTAATATTAATCTAATCTAAATTATTTTTTAGAAGAATTTTTCGAAGAAATAGCAGCAATTCTAGTTTTTTCAATTTCTGCTTTTTTTTCTATTTTAATTTTTTCAACATGCTTTTTAAAACCACATCGATTACAATTCAATTGAATATTTTTTGCTTCTAAAAATTCGGCAATTAAAATAACCCTACCACATCGATGACAAGCAAAAGCATTTTCTGGCTTTTGTGCTAAACGAACAGATGCATATGTATCTTTCATAACTTACTCCTAACTCATATAAAATTAAAGTAATTATTTTTAGTTTTAATACTATACTTAAAACTTATCAAAGGTTAATATTAAAAAATGTGTCTAGTTATATAAAAAAAACCTTTAAGTCAAAATAAACTTAACAGGAGTTTAAAAACTAAATACTTAATTAGCCATTATTTTTTAATACTAATTTTATTATAATCATTTTTTTAAAAAAAATGTATATTATTATTTATTTATTTTATTTACATTACTAAATTATACTTTTATAAAACAATATTACAATTAAAGTAATAATTCATTTATAATTAATTATGTCTTATTAACAAACCAATTAGGGGAGAAAGTAATATGAGTAACAAAAATAATGATATTAAAAATGAAATAATACAATTAAGAAACCAAATTAAACAATGAAATTATGAATATCATGTTTTAGATAAACCTACTGTTAGTGACGAACTTTATGATAGCGCCTATCATAGATTAATAAAATTAGAAGAACAATATCCCCAATTTAATAGTAATGATTCTCCAACTAAAACTGTTGGTAATAAACCACTTAATTCTTTAACAAAAATTTTTCACCAACAACCAATGCTAAGTTTGGGTAATGCCTTTAACTATGAAGATTTACTAAAATTTGATCAACAAATTAAAAAAACATTATCAGAAAATAACATTGAATATGTTTGTGAGCTAAAAATTGATGGTCTATCAATTTCTATAACTTATGAAAAAGGAAAAATAAAAACTGCTGCTACCAGAGGTGATGGTATTGCTGGTGAAGACATTACCAATAATATTTTGACAATTAAAACAATACCAAAAACAATACCAATTAATTCTAAATTAGAAGTAAGAGGAGAAATATATTTAAGTAAAGAAGAATTTAATCGCATTAATGAAAAACAACAACAACAAAACTTACCACTCTTTGCTAATCCTCGCAATGCTGCAGCCGGTACTATTCGCCAACTTGATATTAATATTGTTAATTCAAGAAAATTAGATGGTTTTCTTTACTATTATATTAATGCTACTAATGATAATATTAAAACCCATGAACAAGCATTATTTACCTTACAAAAATATGGTTTCAAAATTAATGAACAATGACAGTTATGTAAAAATATTGAAGAAGTATGAACTTATATTCAGAAATATGAAAAGTTAAGAAATACATTACCATATGAAATTGATGGTATTGTCATTAAAATTAATGATCTAACCAGTTATGATATGTTAGGAAGAACTAATAAGGCGCCAAAATGAGCAATAGCTTATAAATTTCCTGCTGTTACTAGTGTTACTAAGCTTTTAGATATATTTCCAACTGTTGGTAGAACAGGAAAAATAACCTATAATGCTAGATTACAACCAGTGATAATTGCTGGTACTACCGTTACTTTTGCCACACTTCATAATGGTGATTATATTATTAATCGTGATTTACGTATTAATGATTTAGTAAGTGTTAAAAAAGCGGGTGATATTATTCCAGAAGTAATTGCCCCAATTATTAGTAATCGTCAAATAAACAATATTATTTTTAAAAAAGCTATCCATTGTCCAGTGTGTAAAACAAAATTGGAACAAGTTCCGCCAGAAGTTGATCAATTTTGCATTAATAGTGATTGTCCATCACGAATTCTTAAATCATTAATGCACTTCTGTTCAAGAAATGCTATGGATATTATTGGTTTAAATGAAAAAATATTATTACGTTTTTTAGATTTAAAATGAATTAAAACTATTAGTGATATTTACAATTTAGTTAATTTACGAAAAGAAATACTATCATTACCACGTTTTGGTGAAAAATCTTTCACTAATCTTGCTAATTCAATTATTCTATCAAAACAAAATTCCTTAGAAAGACTTTTATTCGGTTTGGGAATTCGTCATGTTGGCCAAAAAACAGCAATTATTCTTGCAAAAAAATATTTAACTTTAAATAACTTAATGGAAGCAACCTTTGATGATCTAGCTAATACTAATGAAATTGGTCCAACAATTGCTACTAGTGTTATTGATTATTTCCTTAATCCTACTAATCAACAACTAATTACTAACTTGCAAAACTTTAAACTTAACTTTAATTATTTACAAAAAAACCAATCACAAGTATTGAATGGTAAAACTTTTGTCTTAACAGGAACTTTAACTAAAAGTCGTAACGAATTCATTCAATTATTAAATAACTATGGTGCTAAAATTACCAATACTATTAGTAATAATACTTCTTATTTAATTGTTGGAGAAAATCCAGGAAATAAATTAGCACAAGCACGCAAACTTAATGTTAAAATTATTAATGAAGAGCAATTACAAAATTTATTGAAAGAGGTAGCAAAAAATGGATAAAATTGAAAAGAAAATAACAACAAAAATGCTACATGAATTTGCTAACGAACTTATGTTCAATTTAAGCGAAGAACAATGTGAAAATCTTTTACTAGAATTTAAAGCTATTGAAAAACAAATGGAAATTGTGACAAATATTAATACAAATGATATTGAACCTTTAAATTACCCATTTCCTATTATTAATAATTTATTACGTTCCGATAATGTTGGAACTCATTTAACATCTAAAACTGTTTTAAATATTGCTCCAGAAGTTGAAAATAATTACATTAGTATTAATCAGGTGATTAATCATGAAAATTAATTACCACCAACTTTCAATTCGTCAACTTCATGAACTATTAAAAACAAAAATACTTACTCCAGATCAATTAACTAAATTAGTATACAAACGATTAGAACAATTCAAAAAATTAAATGCTGTTGTTACTTCACTGGAACAAAATGCCATTAAACAAACAAAATCAATTACTGAACAAGAAATTAATGATAATTTATTAGCAGCAATTCCATTTGTAATGAAAGATAATATTGCTACTATTAATTTCTTAACAACAGGTTCATCAAAAATTCTTGCTAATTTTATTCCTAATTATGACAGTACTGTTAATATGTTATTAACAAATAATAAAGCCATTAATATAGCTAAAACTGCTCTTGATGAACTAGGAATGGGTGGAGATGGTTTATATGCAGCTACCGGTCATGTCTTAAACCCTTGGAATTTAAAACATATCACTGGTGGTAGTTCTAGTGGCAGTGCAGCTTTAGTCGCTGCTGGAATTGTACCATTTGCTTTAGGAACAGATACTGGTGATTCAATACGTAAACCTGCCGCTTATTGTGGTATTGTTGGTTTTAAACCAACATATGGTTTAATTTCAAGAAATGGTGTTTTTCCTTATGCTCCAAGTTTAGACACAGTTGGTATATTTACTAATCATGTCGAAGATATTGCCATTGTCTTGGATAGTATTGCTTTATTTGATGAACAAGACTTTACTAGTGTTCAAAGTAAAGAAAAAGATTATACTCAAAACTTAAATCAAAATATAGAAGGTAAAAATATTGCTATTTTAAATTATAATGATTATCAGTGAAATGATATAGTTAAATCTAGTTTTGATGAAGCAATAAAGCATTTAACTGATGGTGGTGCAAAAGTTCAACAAATTGAATTTAATAAAGAATTATTACAATCTTTATTACCAGTCTATATGATTATTTCTTTTGCTGAAGCAACTAGTTGCCACGCAAATCTAACTGGTATTAATTTTGGTGTTCGTAAAAATGGTAAAAATTATCAAGAAGTTATGACAAATTCACGAACATTTGGTTTCGGTGATATGGTAAAACGCAGATACATTATTGGTGCATATGCTTTATCTGAAAATCATCAAGAAGAATTATTTAACAAAGCTAAAAAAGTAAGAAGATTAATTGTTGAACATTTAAATACTATCTTTAAAAAATATGATGCTTTCATTATTATGCCAAATATTAATCCAGCTCCAAAAATTAAAGATGTATTAGAACAGAAAAAAGTTATTAAAAGTGAACATGATTATTTAGAAGACTTACTACTACTTTCTAATTTAAATGGTGGACCAAGCATTAATATTCCGTTAACTACTGTTAATGGTTTACCGATTGGTTTTAATATTAATGGTGCACCTTTTAATGATCAAGTTATATTGAATATTGCTTCATTTTTAAGTAAAAAAATTAATTTTAATAATAAACTACTAGGTGATGATCATGAATAATAAATATGATGTTGTAATGGGTATTGAAATCCACTGTGAATTAAAAACTAAAACTAAATGTTTTTCCAACGCCGCCAATACTTTTGGTCAAAAACCAAATACTCAAATTAATGCCATTGATTGCGGATATCCAGGAACATTACCAACAGTTAATCAAGCTGTTATTATAATGGCAATTCAAACATGTACTGCTTTAAAAATGAATATTGATCCACTCTTACGTTTTGATCGAAAAAGTTATTTTTATCCCGATTTACCTAAAGGTTATCAAATCACACAATTTTTTCATCCAATTGGCACAAATGGTGAATTACCAATAGTTGTAAATAATGAAGAATTTATTGTTAGTTTTGAACGCTTACATATTGAAGAAGATACAGCAAAACAAATTCATAATAATAAAAAAACATTATTAGACTATAATCGAGCGGGAATTCCCTTATTGGAAATTGTTACTAAACCAATTTTTAACACAAGTGAACAAGTAGTAGCATATATTAATACTCTACGTCAATTATTAATTCATTTACAAGTTAGTGATGCTAAAATGAATGAAGGCTCATTACGATGTGATATTAATATATCGTTAAAACCACATGGTAGTGATATTTTAGGTACCAAAGTTGAAATTAAAAACTTAAATTCTACACATAATATTACTTTAGCAATAAATGATGAAATTAATCGTCAAACTAATATTTTAAATAAAAAACAAAAAATTAATCTTGAAACTAGAAGATTTGATGAAAAAACTAATAAAACCGTTAGCATGCGTAGCAAAGAAAATAAAATTGATTATAAATATTTTCCTGAACCAAATATTTTTCCAATTCAACTAGACGAAAAATGAATCAAAATGATTGCTAAAAATCTTCCTGAATTGCCTAAAGAAATAATGGAAAGATTAAAAAAACAATACAATCTACCAACAAAAGATATTAATTTATTAATTGACAAAGTAGAAATATTAACTATTTTTGAACAAACAGTTGCCATTAATAATTTAGCATTACCTACCTTTAATTATTTAGTAGGTCCTGTGCAAGCTTATTGTAATACTAATAACACTACTATTAAAAACAGCAAACTTACTGCTAATAATCTATCACAATTAGTTAGTCTAGTTTATGAGCAAAAAATTAATGATAAACAAAGTAAACAGTTATTAAATGCAATTATGATTAATAGTGAAAAAAGCCCTACCGATCTTATTAGAACATTAGGTATTACTTTAGTAAGTGATAGTAATGATTTAGAAAAAATATTAATCACAATTTTAAAAGCAAATGAAAACATGATTACTATTTATAAAGTCAATCCAGAAAAAGCAATGAAATTTTTTATGGGTCAATTAATGAAACTAACTAAAGGACAAGCAAATCCACAAGTTTCTAAAGAAATATTAAAAAAATTGATTGAAAACTATAATTAGTTTCAATCAATTTTTAATTATGAATTTTTATATTATACTTTGAATATTTTTATTATCAATTTTATATACTAATATTTTATTTAAAATCTATATTTTCAATTAAATTTCCTTTAATTACTAAATCATCATTTGTCTTATTAACAATTAATGAATATTTTAATAAAATATTTATTTTTATTCTTTTAAGTAACTTTCTTAATTTTAATTAAAATTACTTGTTGGTCTTAAAAATTGTAATGACATTGTTAAATTATTAACTAATGTTTTATTTGTCAATTCTGGTTTATTTAATTGGATAGTTATTGTTTGATTATTAATATTTCTTTGATTCAAATTTGATTCATTATTTTTTTGTTGTAATTGTTGTATCTTTTCATGTAATTCATTATTTTTTTGTTGTAATGTTTGCATTTGAACATGTAATTCATATTGCTTAATTTCTAAATTAGTAATTTGTTTTTCTAAAGATGCTATTTTAAAATTTGCTTTTTTTGGTATTTCTAAAAGAACTTTAAAATTAGTAAGTTTATTATTTTGATACGGACTTCTCCCCACATGTACTTGTGGAGGAAACAATGAAATTGAATGAGTTCAACAATACTTTTCAAACAGAACAAGATTGTTTGAAATATATAGTAAGTTTGAAGGAAAATAAATGTATCAGGTGTTATTGAACAAATTTGAATACTTCTGATTTAAGAAGAATAAGATGTTTGAAATGTCATCAAACATTTAGTATTCTTCATGGCACCATTTTTTACAAGTCACAAATACCTTTGAAATCTTGGTTTTATCTCATCTTTAGATGAATAAACACCAAACATGGAATTCCATCAACTGATGTTGCAAAAGAATTGGGGGTAACTTTGAAAACTGCTTGAAGAATGGGTCATAAAATCAGAACTTGTATTGCCAAACAAGAATCACAATTTATTGTTGAGGGCATAGTGCAAATGGATGAAATGTATCTTTCACATATGGGTTTTAAAAAACAAGGAAGATCCTTGGTGAATAAAACCTTGATTGTTGGTATTTATGAAAAAACAACCAATAAATTAATTGTGAAAGTATTGAAAAATGCAAAAAGTAAAAATCTTTTGCAGTTTGCAAGAAACCACATTTCTTCAAAGTGTCATGTACATACTGATTTTTGAAAAGGATATTGCGATTTTAAATCGGTTTTCACTAAGCATGAAACAGTCAATCATCAAGATAGCTATGTTTCAAAAACTGGTGTAAATACCAACCAAATTGAATCAGTTTGAAAACATATAAGAAGAACATTTAAAACACATATCAAAGTTGCAAAACATCATGTTCATTTATATGCAAAAGAAGCTGCATATAAATTCAATAAGATACCTAGTTTTGAAATTGTAATGCTATGTTTGATTTAAAAATGTGGGGAGAAGTCCGTAGATAGGCTTTTCTCAGCATTTATGTGATAAAATTTAAAAATAGTACATAAAGGGAGAAAAGCCTTTTGATAATCAGCTTTTAATTCTTTTTCTAATTTATCTTTAATATCTTTAATATTTTCTTTTAATTTTGTCTTTTGATTTTCTATCAAGATATTTTTTTGTTTTAACTTCTGCTGTTGTTTTTGTAAAAATTTTATGTCCCTATCAAAAATTTCTTTTCATAAAAGTTTTATTTTACTATTTAAAGTTAGTAAATCGCTTTCTGTTTCTATCAATTTACTATTAAAATAAGATCTAAATCTTAATACTTTCAATAAAATTTTCTTTAAATGTTTTTTAGAAAAATTATCTTTTTCAATTTGTTTATTAATAAATAAATTTAATACTTTTATTTTTTTTAAATATTTTTCATTTAATAATAAATGAAAAATATCTTTATTTTTTTTAAAATTAATAAAATCTTCAAGTATTTTTGGTAAAAAAACCTCTTTTAAAGTAGTTAATTGAAAATTATATGAATAATTATTTATTTCATCATTTAATTCTAAGATTAAGGAATTTGTTCAATCTTCAATAATTTTAAGTGAATCAAATTTCTCTTTTAGAATTGGTATTTTTTTATCCAAACATTTTATTTTATATTGTGTTCATTTATTACTAAAAAAATAAATATAATTGTCCATTGTTCTTCATCCTTTGCATAAAATTATTATTTTAAATACTAAATAAATAAATTTTCCTTAATTTAGTAAATTATTAAATATTAATAGAATTTACTTATACTTTTGATATTTTTTCCTTTTAAATACTATTACTAATTACTTTACCATTGACATTAGAAAATATCTTATTTTCTAACATGTCTAAAATGATATCAATAATCTCGGGCGTTTTAGGTACCTCTGGTCTTTCAAGTATCTCAATTTTAGTATTAACAACATCAAAGAAATCATTAATATCAGAAAATGTTTTATTTTCTGATATATCTAATATAATATCAATAATCTCGGGCGTTTTAGGTACCTCTGGTCTTTCAAAAATATTAGTTTCAATGTTATTAATACCATTAGATAAATCTTTAACGTTAAATATATCTGCCTGGTGGTTGG
>NZ_JALMUW010000049.1:0-7639 GCF_023846195.1 Spiroplasma endosymbiont of Lariophagus distinguendus | reverse complement strand
CATGACTTGGATAATTTTTATGCATATTATTTTATAACTGTTTTATTAATAATTAAAAATTATTAGATAAATATTTATTTTAAATCTATTATATTAAATTTTGTATAGAAACCTTTAACTTTAAATTATAAAATTGATTTAGTTCTTTTATCGACATTATCTTTAAATAAATAAATATATGATAAAATGAAAATGAAATAAATTGTAGTAAGGAGTTTTTTTCATGGCAAATAAACCAAAAAGCAGTGTTTATAATGAATCATCAATTCAAATTTTAGAAGGTCTAGAAGCAGTTAGAAAAAGACCTGGAATGTATATTGGTTCTACTGATAATCGTGGTCTTCATCATCTAGTTTGAGAAATTGTTGATAATGGTATTGATGAAGCATTAGCTGGCTTTTGTACTAGTATTGTTGTTACTATTAATGTTGATAAGTCAGTTACTGTTGAAGACAATGGTCGTGGTGTTCCAACTGGTATGCATGCTTCAAAAAAAAGTACTCCCGAAGTTATTTATACGGTTTTACATGCTGGTGGAAAATTTGACACTAATAGTTATAAAACCTCGGGTGGTTTACATGGTGTTGGTGCTTCAGTAGTAAATGCTTTAAGTAATTGAATGATTGTTACTATTCATCGTGATAAAAAAATTCATGAAATTAAATTTAAAAATGGTGGTAAGATTGATCAAAGTTTAAAAATGATTGGTAGCACTTATAAAACAGGAACTAGGGTACAATTTTTACCTGATTTTCATCGTGTTTTTCTAGGTTGTGATTGAAATGTTCATTTATTTGAACAACATTTACGTGAAAGTGCTTTTTTAATTAATGATTTAAGTATTCAATTAATTGATAAGAGGACAGGTACTGAAGAAACTTTTCATTATGAAAATGGCTTAGTTGCTTTCATGCAATATTTAAATAAAGATAAAAAAAATTTATCACCAATTGTTAGTTTAAAAGGTAAACAAAATAATATTGACGTTGAAATTGTATTACAATATACTGAAGATTATAGTGAAACGTTAGTAGGGTTTGCTAATAATGTTAAAACTGTTGATGGTGGAAGTCATTTAGTTGGTTTTAAAAGTGGTTTAACGAAATCTATTAATGAATATGCAAGAAAACAAGAATTATTAAAAGCAAAAGATAAAAATTTAGAAGGTAATGATTTGCGAGAAGGTTTGGTTGCTATTGTTTCGTTGCGTATTCCTGAAAATTTAATTCAATATGAAGGTCAAACAAAAGGTAAATTAGGAACGCCCGAAGCAAGAATTGTTGTTGATAATATTGTTAATGAAAGATTTTCATTTTGACTTCACGAAAATAGTGATGCTGCTAAAAAAATTATTGATAAAGCCATTAAGGCTCGTGATATTCGTAATGCTTTAAGAAAAGAACGCGAATCATTGCGTAATAAAAGTAAAGATACGCAAAAATTTTTAGTAGGTAAATTGGTGCCTGCACAAAGTAAAAATCCTAACATTAATGAATTATTTTTAGTGGAAGGAGATTCCGCTGGTGGCAGTGCCAAGTCAGGTCGTGATCGTAAGTTCCAAGCGATATTACCGTTAAAAGGAAAAGTAATTAATGCCGAAAAAACTAAAGTAATTGATCTTTTTAATAATGAGGAAATTAGTATGATTATTAATGCGATTGGTGCTGGTGTTGGTAACGAATTTAGTATTGAAACTTGTAATTATAATAAAGTCATTATTATGACTGATGCCGATACTGATGGTGCCCATATTCAAATTTTATTACTAACTTTTTTCTATCGTTATATGCGAGATTTAATTACTTCGGGTAATATTTATATTGCATTACCGCCTTTATTTAAAATTTCTTTTAAAGAAGAAGAGCAAGAGAAACATGTATATGTTTGAAATGAGTTAGAATTAAAAGATAAAGTTGAAACAATTAAAGGTAAATATGACCTGCAACGTTATAAAGGTTTAGGAGAAATGAATGCTGAACAATTATGAGAAACAACTATGGATCCAAATGTCCGTCAATTAATTAAAATTACTATTGAGGATGCTCTATCAGCAGAAACAGAAATTCAAATATTAATGGGTGATAAACCAGAAAAAAGACGAAAATGAATTGAAGAAAATATTTCTTTTGAAGCTAGTGATTATTAAGAAAAAGGAGTTTATAAGTTATGAATAGTAAAGAAGAGATTCAACAAAATAATGAACAAATTTTATCTTATCCTATTGATGATATTGTTGCAGAACGTTTTGGTCGATATGCCAAATATATTATTTTAGAACGAGCATTGCCCGATGTCCGTGATGGTTTGAAACCAGTTCAACGTCGAATTTTGCATGCTATGAATGATTTGGGTTTAACCAATGATAAAGCATATAAAAAAGCAGCTCGTGTTGTTGGAGAAGTAATTGGTAAATATCATCCTCATGGTGATACAGCGGTTTATGCTGCGATGTGTAGAATGGCACAAGAGTGAAAGGTAGCATGACCATTAGTACAAATGCATGGTAATAAAGGTTCAATTGATGGTGATAATCCTGCTGCGATGCGATATACAGAAGCGCGTTTATCATTAATTTCAGAATTATTATTGAAGGATATTAAGAAAAATACTGTTAGTTTAATTAAAAATTTTGATGAATCAGAAACAGAACCAACAGTTTTACCTGCCTATTTTCCTAATTTATTAGTAAATGGTGCTTCTGGAATTGCTGTTGGAATGGCAACTAATATTCCACCTCATAATTTACAAGAAGTAATTAATGCAATTGTCATGAGAATTAATAATCCACAATGTAATTTAAGCGAATTAATGCGTGTTATTAAGGGTCCTGACTTTCCAACCGGAGGAATTATTCAAGGTATTAAAGGTATTAAAGAAGCTTATCGTTCTGGTAAAGGGCGAATTGCAATTCGTGCTAAAACTCATATTAATAATGAAGGTGAAATTCCACAAATAATTATTACCGAAATTCCATTTGAAGTTATTAAACAAGATTTGATTAAAAAAATTGATGATGTTAAAACATTAGCAAAAATTCATGGTATTAAAGAAGTACGTGATGAAACGGATCGTTTTGGTTTACGAATAGTTATTGATTTAGTAGAAGATAGTAAACCGCAAGAAATTTTAAATTATTTATTTAAAAATACCAATTTACAAATTTATTATAACTTTAATTTAGTAGCAATCGCTAACAAAAAACCAGTACAAATGAGTTTAATTAATATGTTAGATTTTTATATTAATCATCAAATTGATGTTGTTACTAAGCGTTCACAATATGACTTAGCACAATTAGAACGAAGATTAGAGATTGTTAATGGTTTAGTTATTGCATTAAGTGAAGTTGATAAAGTAATTAAAATTATTAGAACATCAACTGACCGTATGCAAGCAAAATTAAATTTAATATCAGCTTTTAATTTTACTGATATTCAAGCAGAAGCAATTGTACAATTGCGTTTGTATCGTTTAACTGCTACTGATATTCAATCATTAGTTTTAGAAAAAGCAGATATTGAAAGTAAAATTATTGTTTTACAAGAAATTCTTAATAATGAAAATTCACTACGTCAAGTTATTATTACTGAGTTAGAACAAATTAATTCTCATTTTTCTGGACTAAGAAAATCACAAATTCAAGGTGAAATTTCTGAAATTACAATTGATGAAAAAGCAACATTGCGACAAGAAAATGTATTTGTTAGTATTAGTTATGATGGTTGAATTAAGGTAATAAGTAATAAAGTATTTTTACAAAATCTTGATTATCAAGATTTTGGACGTAAGCCAAATGATGTTATTATTGGTGGAGCAATGTTCAATAATTTTAATAATTTATTATTTTTTACAAATAAAGGTAATTATTTTTTAATACCAATTTTTAAATTAGAAGAAAATAAATGAAAAGATAATGGTATTCATGTTAATACGTTATGTAAACTTGAAGGAAATGAAAAAATTATTAGTGTTGCGCAAGTTAATAGTTTTGAACAGCCAAATGTAAATATAGTAGTCGCTACTAGATATGGTTTAATTAAAAGAATGCCACTTTTAGAGTTAGCAACTACTAGATTTAATAAAACCGCCAAATATGTTAAGTTAAAAGAGAACGATAGTGTTATTAGTGTTAATAGTACTACCGGTCATGATTTTATTGTTATTAGTACTCGCAAGGGTATGACTTTAAAATATTTAGAAACGAAAGTTCCATTATTAACTAAAACTGCAACAGGTGTTAAAGCTTTGAAAATTAATTCTGAAGAAGATGAAGTGGTAGGAATGGCTTGTGGTAATAGTAATGATATTTATGCAATGTTAACATCAGTTGGAACAATTAAACGAATGTTATTCAATACTATTGAACAAACTTCACGAACAACAAAAGGTAATAAAGTAATAAAAGTTCCTAAAAGTAAAAGTATTAGTATTATTAAAACCTTCTTATCACCAGCAACATCTTTTATTAATATATTAACGAAAAAAGAAAAATGATTAGTGATTAAAGCAAGTGACATTAATCTTAGCAAGGTAAATGAAGGAACTGGCAAAGTAGTTGCTGATGATATTATTGCTGGTGGTAATAATTTAGTGATTGATTTAAAAACTGATGTTATTGATGCTGATATATCATCAATATCAGAAAATTTTAATACAAAAGAAAGCAACAATGGTATTTAAAATAAACTTTTTTATTGAAAATTATGAACTTTTTTAAAGAATTAGTTTTTTTGAATTTCATAATATAAATTTAAATAATAATTTTAGTTAAGAGTGAATAGGATAGGACTTATATCAATGCTATAATTATTATAGTAGTGATTTAAGGAGGAAGTATAGATGACAAATAATATTATTAAATATCAATCTCTAATTAATGGTGAGTTGTATGAAAATGGTAATTGAATATCAGTTATCAACCCCACTACTAATAAAATAGCAGGCCAAGTTCCTGCCTTAACTAAAGTTGAAATTAAAAAAGTATATGAATCTGCAAAATTTGCTCAAAAAAATTGAGAACAAATGCCTATTTTAAAAAGAATTTCTTTTTTAAATTCTTGAAAACAATTAATTATTCGCGATAAATTAATACTTGCTGAATTAATGACCAATGAAATTGCTAAAGGCACAAAAGCGGCTTGCAGTGAAATTGATAGAACAGTTGAATATATTGAATATACTTTACAAGAAGCATTACGTCTTCATCCTGAATCTTATACAGGTGATAGTTGAGGAAGTATGAACAAATTAGCTATTTTTGAATACGTACCAAAAGGAATTGTTCTTGCTATTTCTCCTTTTAATTATCCGATAAATTTATCAGTCTCTAAAATATTTCCAGCACTTGTGACCGGTAATAGTGTTGTTTTTAAACCCGCAACACAAGGATCATTGGTGGGATTACACTTAGCTAAATTAGCCAAAGAAGCTAACATTCCTAATGGTGTTTTTAATGCTATAAGTGGTAAAGGTAGTGAAATTGGTGATAGTTTAGTTGAAAATGAAGCAATTAATGTTATTTCTTTTACTGGTAGTGCTGTTGTTGGTAATCGTATTTCACAGAAATCTTTAAAAGCTGATTTGATTTTAGAATTAGGAGGTAAAGATCCAGCAATAGTGCTTAATGATGCTGATCTTGAAGATACAGCAACCAAAATCATTAAAGGTGCATTTAGTTATTCAGGACAACGATGTACTGCTATTAAGAGAGTGTTAGTGCAAAGAACAATTAGTAGCAAATTAATTCCAATTTTAAAAGAAAAAGTTGAAAAATTAACTGTTGGTTTGCCCACAGATGATTGTGATATTACTCCTGTTATTGATCAACCAACAGTTGATAATGCTAAAAAATTAATTAAAGATGCTTTAGATAAAGGAGCCAATTGTTTAATTGGTAATAAATTTAAAGAAAATTTAATGTGACCAACTATTATTACTGACGTAACAACAAAAATGAATTTAGCATGAGAAGAACCTTTTGCACCATTGTTGCCGATTATTATTTTTGATGAAGTAAAAGAAGCAATTAATATTGCAAATGATTCACAATATGGTTTACAAGCTTCTGTTTTTACTACTAATATTAATAGTGCAATGAGTATTGCTAAATTATTAGAAGTTGGAAGTGTTAATATTAACGATCAGTCACAACGTGGTCCCGATCACTTTTCTTTTGTTGGTGTTAAGGATTCAGGTCTTGGCGTACAAGGTATTCGTCCTTCGTTACTTGCTTTTACTAGACCAAAAGGTATTGTTATTAATTGAAAAACAAAAATTTAAAAGAAAAAATAAAACTTATTTTAATAAAAAAATAAGTTTTATTTTTTTATTAAAATAGTGGTAAGATAAAAATGTAATAAATTTTTGTCCTTGTTAATTAGATTTTTATTTTTTTAACATTCTTATATAAAAAGCATAATAAAAATATTACATATCATTGTAACTTTTATTTTAAAAAGTAAGTTATTAAAATAGTGCCGAGGATAAAGTACTGTTACATGAAATGCAAAAAATATGGAGGTAAATATGGCAAAACGAAAAATTGTACTTGTTGGATGTGGAGCTGTTGGTAGTAGTTTTATTTACAGTGCCATTAATCAAGGTTTAGCCCAAGAATATGTATTAATTGATGCTTTTGAAGGTATAGCTGAAGGTAATGCAATTGATTTTGCTGATTGTCAAGCAGCTTTAGATCATCCTTTTATTTCAATTAAGGCTGGAAATTACAGCGATTGTAAAGATGCTGATATTATTGTTATTACTGCTGGAAGACCACAAAAAGATGGTGAAACAAGATTAAATATGGTAGCAGATAATGCCAAAATTATGAAGAGCATTGCTTTAGAAATTAAAAAATCAGGATTTAAAGGTGTTACTATTATTGCATCTAATCCTGTTGATATAATGACAACTGTTTATCAAAAAATTACACAATTTGATTATCATCAAGTATTAGGTTCTGGTACGATTTTAGATACCTTACGTTTACAATATTTAATTGGAGAAAAAATTGCAGTTAATCCAAAGTCAGTTGCTGCTTATGTAATTGGTGAACACGGTGATTCTTCAATGATTCCTTGAAGTTCGGTTTCGGTAGGTAATAAAACTATTTATCAACAAATTACTGAAGGTAGAATTAAAGAAAAAGATTTAGAAGAATTAAGAAAAGAAGTAGCACAAAGAGCTTATAAAATTATTAAATTAAAACGTGCAACTTTTTATGGTATTGGTGCAGCATTGGCATTATTAGTAAGAAATATCCTTGAAGGACAAAATCACGTTTTAGTAGCGGGTGCTTATTTACAAGGAGAATATGGACAGCAAGGTTTTTATATTGGTGTACCAACAATACTTTACGAAAAAGGTTGAAAAAGAGTAGTTCAGTTACCATTAACGAAAGAAGAGCAAACGGCATTTGATAAATCTTGTGCAATTATTAAAGAAACTTTAGAAACAGCTTTTGCTGCTATTAAATAAAAGATAGGAGTAGTTTATTCGTGAATACAAGTGTAGAAAATATGAATAATGAAGAAACATTAACAAGTATTGAAACTTATATTGCTGTTTATAAGTATGCATTAAAGAAAGCACAAAGTCCGTTATTAAAAACTTTTTTAATGGGTATTGCGGCCGGACTTTT
>NZ_JALMUW010000048.1:0-7746 GCF_023846195.1 Spiroplasma endosymbiont of Lariophagus distinguendus | reverse complement strand
TAATTAGTAGTTTAGTAGTTTAGAAAAGGCTTAAAAAATGACAGTAATCAACACGTCTGTGAATCAAAAAATTTTGTTATTCTTTTAGCAAAATTTTATTAGTTATTCTATTATTTCCTTTTGTTTATTTTTATTCAAAAAAATATCAAAAACAATTTTTAGAATTTTGCTTTTCTTATCAAAAAGAAGGTAAATTTAAAATAAATAACGAACAAACAGTTGATATTAATAGTTTTAATTATCATCAATATGATTGTCAAATTAAAGATCTTAATAAATATGGCTATCCAATTGATTGAAAAAAAGAAAATTATCAAGAATTTACCATTAAAAATGATAATAATCAAAACATTAGTTGTCTAACTGTCATTCAAAAAAAGAAAAGTGATAAATGAGTTATTGGCTTTCATGGTTGAACAGAAAATAAATATTTAGCATTAAGATTAGTGTCATGATTTTATGAAGAAGGATACAATATTTTAACTTTTGATAGTGTTGCTCACGGTAAAACTTATGGCCAATATAGTGACATTGGTCTTACTTGTGCTGAAAATATTAATTGTTTAATTAATTGAATAAAAGATAATTATCAAGTTAGCAGTATTGGTTTAATTGGTAATAGTATGGGTGCATCAACAATTAATTATTACTTATTTAAATATAAAGTAACCAATTTAATTAACTGGGCAATTACTGATTGTGGATTCTCTAATCTACTTGTTCAATTTCGTTACGTCATGCAATACCGTTATAAAAAACCTTGATGATTAATTAGTAATGGTTTAGCCAAAAGATATCAAAAATTTACAAATACAAATATTTTAGAATATGATTTATTAAAAAAAAGCAAAACAGGTTTTCAAGTTCCTACTTTATTAATTCACGGTAAAAAAGATAATTTTGTCCCATTTTTCATGGCTAATGTCATTCATAATTATCAAGTTAAACTCCATTATAAAAATTATGATTATTTATTTTTGGAAAATATTGGTCATATTGAAACCTTACCAAATGCTTATCAAACTTACATTAATAAAATAAAAAATTTTATCAATACATACGAAATAAAAAAATAGAGATAGGAAAAAGACATGAAATTAAAAAAGAAGTATTCGTTTTGAGTAATATTAATGATGGCAATTTCTGCCACAGTTGGATCATCAGTACTAATTTCATTTGGACAAGTAGCGTTTCAAAGTGGATTTAATCCGATTTTAATGATATGTGCCTGAATTTTAGGCGGTATTTTAATTTTGCCAGAAATGTTATTACTAGCAGAAACTGCTATTTCTTTTCCAGGAAATGGAAGTGCTTATTATTGATTAAAAAAAGCAAATTGAATGGCTTGTTCGTTTTGATTGGGATGGATTTTAGTTTTAATGGTTAGTGCTACTGCCGTTGCTTCTGCTACTTTAGCATTAGGTAATATTATTGGTACTTTAGCTCATATTACTAACCAATGGTTGATAAAATTATTTGGAATTTTAATTTTATTTGCATTAGATATAGTCCAAATATTTATTAAAAATAGTTCTGGAAAAACACAAATTATTTTTACAATTTTAAAAGGATTACCAATTACTTTTGTTTTATTTATTGCTATGATTTATGGCAATACAGATAGCTTTAATAGTGAAATAGTTCAAAAAGATTTATCAAAAATTTTTCTTGCAACTTATGTTTTATTATCAGCAACAACAATGACACTATTTGCCTATTCAGGAATTGAAGCAATAACTTATGTTACTGAAGAAGTAGAAAATCCAAGAAAAAATGTACTTTGAGCTTTAATTGTTGCAACAGGACTAATTATCTTTTTATATTTAATACTATTAATTGCTTTGTTAACTATTAATGAACCACTTTCATGATTAGATAAAAATAAAGAATTTAGTAACGTTTGATATTATGCTATTATCAATAATCCTAATATTCCTCGTGTTTTAGCTTATATTTTTTCAGGACTAGCAATTTTATTATTTGTTGGTTCACTAAATGCATTTCTACTTTATCAATCACGTTTAATTTTTAAAATGAGTGAAGAAAAAGATTTGTTTAAATTTTTTCAAAAAACAACTAAAAGAACTAATATGCCATGAGCTGCTATGTTACTATTAATATTTGCTGCTTTAATTTATATTTTATGAAATCAATTGTATGAAGTAACTAATTACTTTATTATTGCTATTAGTTTTTTAAAATTAATTGTTAATTCAGTCATTATCTTTTTAAGGCGCAAACATCCAGACTACCAAAAGATTTTTAATAATTTTTCATTTTACTTTTTCATTATTATTGGTTATTTAGGAGCAATAATTGCTATTGTTGGATCATTTTTAGCAATGTATTATTATGGTACACAAAATAATAATATGTGAGCATTATGAAATTCACTAATCGGACTTCTCCCCACATGTACTTGTGGGGAGAAGTCCGTAAAAAATTTTTAATATGAGCACCATAAAGATAATTAACAATATTCTTATTTTTATTAACAACACGATGACAAGGAACAATAATTGCTAATGGATTTTTACTTAAAGCTGAACCCACTGCCCTACTTGCTTTTGGATAACCTATCTTTTGTGCTAATTCTTGATAAGTTAAAGTTGTCCCAAATTGAATAGTACAAGTTTTACTCCATACTAATTCTTGAAAAGGAGTTCCTTTTAAAGCTATTGGTAAGTTAAAATCACTTAATTTTTTATCAAAATACATTGCTAGTTGTTTTAAGCAATTAACTACCACTATATTACTACTATCCTTAGCAACTTGACGAGTATTAACAAAACTAACTTTTACTACTTGTTCTGCAACTACTATGATTTCAATTAAACCTATTTTAGTAGTTAAATAACCATATTTTTTCATATTTTTTATTACCCCTTTATTTTATTTAAACTATTACTTTCTTTTACAAGTTCTTGTAATATTTTATTATCAAAATTTTGTTTTAACAAATCTGAATTTTCAACAATCTTTTCAATAGATCAATCTCACCATTTTATATTTTGTAATTTTTGAACTATTTTTTTAGAAAAACGATATTTTATAATTTTAGCGGGATTACCACCAACAATAGCATAAGGAGGCACATTTTTTGTAACTACACTTTTAGCTGCAATTACTGCCCCATTACCAATAGTTACCCCTCTTAAGATTGTCACATCATGACCAATTCAAACATCATTTTCTATCACTGTTGGTGATTTAATCGGAAATTTATCTAATTTATCTTTTTCTGTAACTTCTGATAAATTTAATGATTTATAAAATAATGGTAAAGGAAATGTTGAAACTGCACAATAATTATGATTGCCACCATTCATTATAAATAAAACACCTTGTGCAATTGAACAAAATTTACCAATAATTAATTCATCATCTATCATATTTGGAAAATGATAAATTATATTTTTATTTTCAAAATCAATAGCTGCTTGCTCACCATTAAAATCATGATAATAAGTATAATCACCAATAAAAATTTTAGGTTTAGTAATATAATTTTTTATTAAAAATATTGTTGGTATATGAGGATTAATTTTAGTATTTGGACTTATCAAAATACCTTTTTGTATTTTATCGATCAACTTATTTTACTCCTTTATTTTTCACTTTCAATATTCAAAATTAAATCACGAAGTGAAGCTGCCTTTTCAAAATTTAAATCTTTAGCTGCTTGTAACATTTCAACTCTTAAATCAGCAATTATCTTTGTTTTAGCAGCTATTTTTGTTTTACCTTTACTTGAATTTAAAATTTTTAAATCAACATCTAATTCTCTAGTACTTACGATTTCACTCAACGGTTTTTTAACAGTAACTGGTACTATATTATGTTTTTTATTATAAGCAAGTTGAATTTCTCTTCTTCTTTGCGTTTCTTCAATTGCTTGTGTCATTGCCTCTGTCTTAATATCTCCATATAGTATAACATGACCATTAACATTTCGTGCTGCACGACCAATAGTTTGGATTAATGATTTAGTATTACGTAAAAAACCAGATTTATCAGCATCCAAAATACAGATTAATGACACTTCTGGTACGTCTAATCCTTCGCGTAATAAATTAATACCAACAATAACATCAAAAACACCTTTTCTTAAATCTAACAAAACTTTAGTACGTTCTAATGTTTTTAATTCATTATGAATATAAGCAACTTTAATTTTTTGTTCTTGTAAAAAATTTGATAATTCTTCTGCCATTCTAATTGTTAAAGTAGTAATAAATACTCTTTCATTATTTTTTGTTCGTAATTTTATTTGATTAATAATATCTTCCATTTGATTTTTAGTTGGTTTAATTTCAATTGTTGGATCTAATAAACCCGTGGGACGAATAATTTGTTGAACTGGTACATTAAAGGGTTCAACTTCATTTTTAATTAAAGATAATTCATAATCAGCAGGAGTTGCTGAAGTATAAATAACTTGCTTTAACTTATTAGAAAATTCATTAAAATTTAAAGGACGATTATCCAAAGCACTAGGTAAACGAAAGCCATATTTTACTAATGTTTCTTTTCTGCTACGATCAGTATTATACATTCCTCTAATTTGCGGTAATGTCATATGAGATTCATCAATAATTGTTAAAAAATCATCTGGAAAAAAATCAATTAAAGTATATGGTGCTGAACCCACTTCTCTATTTTCTAAATGACGAGAATAGTTTTCAATACCACTACAAATACCAAATTCTTTTAAGGACTCTAGATCGTGTTCTGTTCTTTGTTCTAATCTTTGCGCTTCTACTAACATATTATTTTTTCTTAGTTGTGCTAATGTTATTTTTAACTCTTCAGTAATTTTAATAACTGCCTGATCAACACGACTTTTACTAGTAATATAATTTTGCGCAGGAAAAATTGTAATAAAGGGAAAACGTTCTAAAACATTAGCGCCTAATGTATCAATACGTGCTATTTCTTCAATTTCATCACCAAATAAACTAATTCTTAAATAAAATTGATCATTTCAAGATGGAGCTAACTTTATTAAATCACCTTTTGCACTAAAACTACCCGGTTCTAATGTAATATCATTACGTACATATCCATTTTTAATTAGTCTTAATAATAAATCTTTTCTATTAATTTTTTGTCCTTTTCTCAATTCAAAAAAGTTATCTTTATATGCTGTTGGTTCTTGTTCACCATAAATTGCTGCTACTGATGCTACAACAATAACATCTTTACTAATAGATAAACCATTTAAAGCACTTAATCTTAACATTTCAATTTCTTGATTTTGTTTAGAATTTTTATCAATATAAGTATCGGTTTTTGGTAAATATGCCTCGGGTTGATAAAAATCAAAATATGAGACAAAATATTCAACGCGATTTTCAGGAAAAAAAGTTTTCAATTCTCCATATAATTGCATAGCTAATGTTTTATTATGTACTAAAATTAAAGTTGGTTTTTGCACTTGCACAATAACATTGGCCATTGTAAAAGTTTTACCCGTACCAGTGGCTCCTAATAATACTTGGTATTTAATATTATTTTTAATAGCTACTACTAATTTTCTAATTGCTTCAGGTTGATCACCTGTTGGTTTATAAGGCGCTTTTAATTTAAACATAACTTTATATTCCTTTAAAACATTCTATATACAATACCATATTATTTTAAATAAAATAATAATAAAACTTTTATATAATTAAAATTATTATAAAACAATATAAATACTATACTTATTTTTTGATTTTTATAAGTATAAAAAATTATAATAAATTTCTTAAAAAATTTAAAGTTTAGTTATCAAATAAATCCAATGTTTAAAATTGACTTATTATCGTTTATATTTTATTTTACTTAGAATATAGTAAAATTTTAAACAGATAATTAAAATAATTTTTATATAAAGTAAAAAAAACTAAAAAGGAGGAATGATTATGAAAACACTATTAACAGCAGTAAGTCTTTTAACAGTTTCATCATCAATTGGAAACTTAAATTCTATTTTAAACACCGAAATTAAAACTACAAATATTTCAAAAAATGAACCAATAAAATATGATGGAAAAGATGAAATTTGTACTGTCTGAAAAGAAAATTAAAAAAGTCCTGCAACATTAGTGTATATAAAAAGTAATACTTTAGATAGTTGATTTAAACTTTTTTCTTTAAATGACCTTGAAAAATTAAGAGAAAAAATATACTACGATACCATAAAATTTCCTTATCAAGGAAATAATTGACCAAAACCTAATATATATAAATTATCAAAAATGTTAATGAATGTTCTTAATTATTTAACTAGTATACGTGGATACAATACATACGGAGTTGAACTATGTTACTATTTTGGAAGTTTGTTTAGTAAAAAGCCACAATTTTCACCAAATACTCACGATAAAAATATAATAGAAAAATATTATAAATTTTTATGACATGATACTTTAAAAATTGCATTAAGTCGATATGAATGACAAAAAATTTTAAATACTAATAAAAATATAACTGAAATTTTTAATATTATTTCTAGATTTCCCGAATGAGATGCAAGTGGTTGAAAAGGTTATATTTCAAACGAAGATTTATATACTTTATCTGAAAAAATTATTGAGAATTTTAATCAATTAAAAACTAAATTCGAAAATAGTAATACAGGATGAAAAGTAGTAACTAACACTACTGGCTCATGAACAGAACTTGAACAAGAATAAAATATACTTACAAAAAAAATAATAAGAAAGAGAGAAAAAATATAATGTTTAAAAAATTTAAAGAAATTTTCAAAAAGAAAAAATGACATTGTGATTATTGTAAAGAAAATTATCCTCTACTTTGTCCAATTAAAGGATTAGAAAAAGATGGAGAAGATTTTGAAAAAAAACCAAAAGATTAATTTTATACTTTAAATAAAAATAGGCAAATGCCTATTTTTATTTTTTTCTGTTTATAAATTGATATAAATTAATAAATTCTTTACTAATTTCAATCATCATTTGTGTTGTTAACAAATGATCTTCAGAATGCATAAACAACACTGAAAAAGATAATTGATAACCTTTACCTTCTTCAACAATGACGCTCATATGTGATTGCAAAGCTTTAGTAATATTATCATTTGCTTCATCAATCATTTTTAATGCTGTTTCAAATTGTCCTTCCTTAGCGAGAGTAATTGCTTCTATTGCTAAAGATTTTGCTTTTCCGGCAGAAGAAATTATTTCAAGTGAAATTTTTTCAAAATCAATATTATTACTTTTCTCTTTTTCTTTAATGCTCATAGTATTATTTTTTAATTTCTAACAAACTCATTGCTAATTCTAACGTTTCTTTACCTTGAACCATCGCATAAACTGCTGCTGGAATAACATTAAGAGCAGCATTTCCAATAATATTAGTAAAATCATTTTTCATATAACTTACTTGTGGTCCTAATAAAACAACATCCCATTTTTCACCTTTAGCAAAAGATGCTTTCGCTTCAGTAGCACCTAATGCTTTCACTTCATAATCTAAATTTAACTCTTTAATATATTCTTTCATATTTGCTTCTAGTCTTAAAGTGCTCATACCAGCTGAACACGTAAGTAATATCTTTATCATCTATTTTCCTCCTAATAAACAAAAATCAAATATACATAACTAAGAATATTATACATTGATATTTTTAAATTTGAATTTTAATGGTTATAAAAAAATATAACTTTTAACTAAAGATTAAAAAATATATTACTAATATATATTGTAACTTTGATTACTATTGTGTAAAATTCATAATAC
>NZ_JALMUW010000047.1:0-7766 GCF_023846195.1 Spiroplasma endosymbiont of Lariophagus distinguendus | reverse complement strand
CTTTGATATATCTTTTCAAAATTGATATTACAGTACAGATATAGTATGAAACGGTAAATATCCTAATGGATATTTTAATAAATAATTTATATTTCTAAGTTAATATAAGAAATATTTTCATTATATTTATCAAATAAATTAATATTTTGTAGGTTTATTTCTTGTTTATTAGTAATTAAAATTAAATCATAATTTCCGGCACCAAATATTCCGCTGATTTCAATCCGATTTAAATTATTAATAGGATTTTCTATTTGTAATTCAAATTCACTATTATTATCAATTTTTAAAATTTCTTTATAAAATTCCAGTTTAGAAAATAATTGTGATTTATTAGAACTATATAAATTTAAAGCATTTTCAATTTTAATTTTATCAATAAATACTGTTTATTTTATTGTTACAAATTTCAATAATTGCTTTTTAACACTTAATTATAGTACAATCTAATGCAGGAGGTATTATATATGGAAAATAATGAACAAAATAAGAAAAAAATAGATAAATCTCGGCCATTAGTAGAAATTTTGAATCTAACAAAGGAATATAAAAATAAAGTAGCCTTAGATAAAGTTAATTTAACTATTAATCCCGGTGATCGAATTGGAATCATTGGTGCAAATGGTAGTGGTAAATCAACTTTAAGTGAAATTATTGGTGGTATTCGTAAACCAACATCTGGTGAAATAATTCGTCAAGAACATCTAGTAAATGGTTTACAATTTCAAGAATCTAGATATCCGGCCGGAATATCTGTTATGGATATGATTAAATATTATTTACATACTTTTAATATTTCAATGAAAGAAGATGAGTTATTAGAGTTACTGAAGACATACCAATTACTTGGAATTGAAAATAAGTTTATTCAAACACTTTCAGGTGGACAACAACAACGTTTAAATATTTTACTTGCTGTTATTCATGATCCTGATCTAATTATTTTAGATGAAGTTTCCACAGGATTAGATATTGAAGTTCGTTCAGAAATTTTTGAATTTTTTAGAAAAAATATTATTGACAAAAATAAGACAATGATCTTAGTTACTCACAATATGAGCGAAGTTGAAGAATTTTGTGAAAAGTATATTTACATTCATAATGGAATTATAAAAGAAGCAGGAAATGTTAAAGATATTGTTAAAAAATATGGTTCAGTTCATAACTTTACATGAAAAATGTTTGATAAAAATAAAAAAGCTGATTTAAAAAAACAATATGAAGAAATAAAAAAAGAAAATGCTGAAATCAAAAAAACAAAGAAAAAAAATAAATGAATTCATAAAGCCAAAATGCCCGAAAAAAGTCGACCATTAATAAACTTAATGTTTAAATATTATTATCGAGGATTTTTTGTACCCTTCTTTCTAGTTTTATTTCCAATTCTAATGTTGTTCTTAGAAGGTTTTGCTTTTAAACAAATGGAAGGTGATACTGTAAAAAGTTTACATACTTTAGTTGGTTCAATTTCAATGTTACAACCAATGGCAGTAGGAATTTTCATTATTCCACAAACAATTGTTGAATTTAAAAATAGTGTTTTAATGAAGCGAATTGGAGCAACAAATATTAAACCAATTTTCTTTGTTCTTTCAGTTATGATAATTGGATTTTTCTTTATGATAGCAACATTCTTATGATCTTTATTATGAGCTGGAATTATGTTTGGTGGTACTTATGGGTGAAATAATATAGTAACAGCAAATTTTATTGGAGAATCTATCCCATTTATTATCTTAATTTTCTTTTCATCAATGGGTTTAGGAATGTTATTGGCCTCAATTTTCAAATCAGTAACTGCTTTAGTTGCAGCATCAAATGTAATTTATTTTCCAGTTGCACTTTTAAGTGGGGTATTTTTCCCAGCTGAGTTAATTAATAGTAGTCCTGTTTTAAAATACGCAACTTACTTTAATCCATTTAAATACGCTATGGATCCATTTATTCAAGCTTGAAGTGGAACAAGTTTTACTTTTACAACAACTTATGGAATATATCTAGGAGTTGCGCTTGGATTAATTGGTATTTACACAATAGTTGCAAGTTCAAAATTACGTTGACAAGCATAAGATATTAAATCTAATAATTAAAAATAATAAAATTAAAAAGGACTAAAAGTCCTTTTTAATTTTATTATTTAAATAAATCACTATTACGTCAAAATTTATGATCTTTTGTATCTTTTTTATTATCATTATCTAAACTATCATCAAAAAGTGATGGATCGATTTCATAGGGTTTACCACTTAAAGCATTATTAATAGCATTTTGATATTCCGAATTGGCTCTCATAATTTTATTACGATCAATTTTTGGATTAAGAATAGCAATAACTAGTATAATAGCAATTGGTAAAATTGCTGATGCTGCTGTAATATATGTTAATATTTGAAAAGCTTTAAAAGTTGCTAATCCTTTTAATCAAGGTAAAGCATTAGGATTAAAATCATCAGGTTTATCTAAAAAAGAAGTAAATGTTCTTTTTAATGAATCATCTGTTGTCATATAAATTAAATTTGAAATTGTATAAATTATTCAAAAAATTAAAATAACTATTAAAAAATATGATGTTCGATATAAATCACGACCTAATTTTGGTGGTTTTAAAATTGAATATAAAAAGCCTCCATTTAGAACTATTGTTGTAACAATAGTGAAAACTATAGTTTTTGATTGTTTTGCAAAATTATAATAGTCAGGTGCACTATTATTTTTAATTTGAAAAGTACCTGCTATAAAATAAGTTAGTATATAAGTAGCTATTGCTAGCACTGTTGTTAATAAGAAAAAAGCTGATAATATTTTCTTTAAAAGTGGAATATATTTTGGTTTATTCATATACGGGTAAAATTTAGGATTTGTGGCGGGATGTTGCGGTAATACACCTAACTTCGCTAAATTTGCTAAACTATTATTATCAAGATTATTAATATTTAAATTATTACCTAGATTCCCAATGCCACCAATATTAGGATTTGTATCAACATTATTATCAACATTCTGATTATTTGGAGTAACACTTGGCTTAATCTCAGTAGCATCATCACTAAAATTATTTAATGCAGTAATTTGATCATTTAATTCATTAAAAGTATTATTATCAAACTGTCTTATTCGTTCAAGACTTTCTTTTTCCACAGTCTTACAAATATTAGTAATTGTAACTATTAATAAGTTACGCTCTTCAAGAATTTCAATACGATTTTTAGGAGAACTTTTAGTAATACTCAAACTACGATTTACCAAATTAGAAATTAACTGCAAAAATTCTATTGCATACTTTTTATCTTTTAATTCTTTTAGTTCTTTTTCAAGAAAAAATAAATTAGAAATTTGTAATTCTAAAATTTTTAAAAGTTCTTCATTAGCAAAAATAGATTTTCTAACAATTAAATTATTTAAACTGTTATATATAGTACTTGATATTTCATAGTATAATGCAACATTTAAATCTTCTTCTGAGTACACTTTTTCGGTTTTTTTCTTTGTAACTCTTTTTACTTTTGGTTTAACCAATGTAATGTCACTATTTTCTTCTACTAACTTTTTTTCTGTAACATCAGTATTTTTATTACTTTTCATTATATGTATCACCTCTTGAGTTTAAAACATCTATAATTATATACTAAATATTCAAAAAAAATAAATCAATTGCAATATTTTTATTAAACTTTCCTTTTTTGATATTGTAATCTAATTCATATAATTTTAACAAAATATTATTAATATTTAAATTAATATTTAAATATTGTTCTAATATTTTTACTTGAAACTTAGAAATATTTAATATATTGGAAATATCTTCATTACTTTTTTTTTGTTTAACTAAAATTTTGATATCTCTAATTAATTCTAATTGATATACAAGAATATTAATCAATTTAATTTTATCATAATTAATAACATTATAATAGTTATATTGTGTTCAAAAATTGTTATAATCTTTTTTTAATATATATTCAACAGTTTTAAAAATATTTGTTTCAAAATATTTAGGAACCACCTCAATAATAATATCTGAAGTTATTTTTTTTCCAATTAATCTTAATTTTGATAACTCATTTAAAATAATACTGACATCATTTGGCAAGTATTCTAAAAGAAAATTAGTTGCTTCTTGAGTAATGTTAATTTTAAAATTATTGCAAACTTTATTAATTAATAATAATAATTGTGATTTTGTATAATTTTTAATTTTGATAATATTAAATTGTTGAAATTCTCTACTAATTTTAAAATCAACATTTAAACTTTTAATAATTATCATTGTTTTTTGATTATGATTAAGCAAAGCATTAACAAATTTTTTTTCTTTAATATATTTTTGTCATAAATTACTGCTATCATTAATTACGATTACTTTATTTTCTTCAAATATACTCATAATTTGAATTTCATTAATAATATTAACAATTGTATCCTCTTGTAATTCATATAGATTATAATCATAATTTTCTTTTTTATGATTTTTTTTAATTAATTGTTCAATATTTTTTCTTACTAAATACTCATCTTGACCATGAACAATATAAACCATGTTTCCAACCTCACAAAATTATTAATATATTTTATGTTAATGTTATAATATCATAATGTTTCATATATAATCACACTTTTATTTTTTCCTCAATAATAAACTTTTTTAAGATTATTCAGTGTTTCAATATTCGGAAAATACTTTTGTTTTTGATAATATTCCAAATTTGAACTTTTATCTTATATAGTAATTATTATATCTAATGTTTTAAAACATTATCACTTTTCAACTAAATTATAAAGATCTTCAGCAACCGCTTGATGCACTAATGTTGTTGGATGAACTTCATCAAAGAAGAAATAATTATTTAATGTTTCTTTTGTTGAACCATTAACATATGTTGCTGTAACAGCACCATCTAATGCCATATGAGCATAATCAGATTCAATTGCATTTTGAGTAATATTTTTACCTTCTTGTTGAAATATCAGCGCATATTTACTTAATGCTTCTCTTAAACTAAATCTTCTAATAAAATTAGGATAATTAGTTATGGCTTTTCTCCCTTTATGTACTATTTTTAAATTTTATCACATAAATGCTGAGAAAAGCCTATCTACGGACTTCTCCCCACATTTTTAAATCAAACATAGCATTACAATTTCAAAACTAGGTATCTTATTGAATTTATATGCAGCTTCTTTTGCATATAAATGAACATGATGTTTTGCAACTTTGATATGTGTTTTAAATGTTCTTCTTATATGTTTTCAAACTGATTCAATTTGGTTGGTATTTACACCAGTTTTTGAAACATAGCTATCTTGATGATTGACTGTTTCATGCTTAGTGAAAACCGATTTAAAATCGCAATATCCTTTTCAAAAATCAGTATGTACATGACACTTTGAAGAAATGTGGTTTCTTGCAAACTGCAAAAGATTTTTACTTTTTGCATTTTTCAATACTTTCACAATTAATTTATTGGTTGTTTTTTCATAAATACCAACAATCAAGGTTTTATTCACCAAGGATCTTCCTTGTTTTTTAAAACCCATATGTGAAAGATACATTTCATCCATTTGCACTATGCCCTCAACAATAAATTGTGATTCTTGTTTGGCAATACAAGTTCTGATTTTATGAACCATTCTTCAAGCAGTTTTCAAAGTTACCCCCAATTCTTTTGCAACATCAGTTGATGGAATTCCATGTTTGGTGTTTATTCATCTAAAGATGAGATAAAACCAAGATTTCAAAGGTATTTGTGACTTGTAAAAAATGGTGCCATGAAGAATACTAAATGTTTGATGACATTTCAAACATCTTATTCTTCTTAAATCAGAAGTATTCAAATTTGTTCAAACACCTGATACATTTATTTTCCTTCAAACTTACTATATATTTCAAACAATCTTGTTCTGTTTGAAAAGTATTGTTGAACTCATTCAATTTCATTGTTTCCTCCACAAGTACATGTGGGGAGAAGTCCGTTAGTTATATATAAAGATATCTCGTGATTTCAAAGTGTTTTATAAGCATCAGATAATTGTTTTGCTAAAACTTGCGATTTAGTTCCATAATATTTTGGGACAAGACTAAAATCTGGAACATCAGTAGCAACAATATGTTGGATGCCTTTATTAATTAATTCTTGAATTATATCTCCTTCTTTTATAATTGCATTATAAATAATATCAAGTCCTTTATAATAGTTACCACTATCAATAGCAGCCAACATATCATTATTTCCTGATTCAAGAAAGACTAAATCATCACTTTGTAAATCTTGATGTTGAGATAAAAAAGCAGCCATTTGATGTTGAAGGCTAAAACGATTTGAATAAAATGTTCCTGTTCATGAATCATTTTCAGCTGCAACAGCACCCCCAACCGCATAGTTATTACCAAATTGTTCATAAGTTGCTGCATCATTTAAAATCGTATATTTTCATCCTGCTTGTAAGTTTAAATGTAATTTATTAGCTAAAATTTCAGCTGCAACCTTACCATTACTGAAAGAGCGATTTAAATAATATGGATCTCCTAATTCTACTTGAGCGACTCATCAAGGTGCTAATGGTGATTTTTGGACAAAGTCACTCCCAGCTCCAACAAAACTCCCAGTATCAGAAAGACTATCACCAAGAATGTATAATTGATGATAATCAATAACTGTTTTTTCTTCCTTAATATTGGATGTAATAGTAGTTATTAACATTGAAGGTAACAACAAAATTTTTAATAAATGATTTATTTTTTTCATATTTTTCCCCTTTTGTTTTAATTATATATTTTTTAGTTTCTTTTCTAAAAAGTAATTTTCTTTTAATTATTCAATACTTTTTACTAAATATTCATATTGAACATGAATAATATAAATACTATTTCTAATCTCACAATATTATTATATCAGTTTATATTAACGTTATAATATCATAATGTTTCATATATATTCTTATAATCACAGTTTTATTTTTTCCCGAATAATAAACTTGAGCATTAATTTTTTTAAGATTATTCAATGTTTCAATATTCGGAAACTGTCTTCGTTTTTGATAATGTCCGGAAATTAATGCTATTTCTGGATTAAGAGTTTTTAAAAAAGTAATAGTTGATGAAGTTTTTGAACCATGGTGAGGAACTTGTAAAATATTAATTTTACTTAATACATGGGCGTTAACTAATAAATTTTCGGTTTGTTCTTCAATATCACCAGTAAATAAAATTTTATAATTATAAATTTTTAATAACAAAACTAAACTTTTATTATTTTCAGAAACATATTGCAAATTAAAACCATAAACTAAATTATGAATTGGATTAAAACCATCAATAATATATTGTGATAATTGATTGGTATTTTCATAAATTTTATCTATTTTTAAGTGCATTTTTAAAAATCCAATATTACTAACATGGTCTAAATCATGGTGAGTTAAAAATACTGCTTTTAAACTATGAATTCCTTTTGCTGAAAGATAATTATAAATAGTTGGATTACTTGGTTTTAAATCTTCTGTACCTGCATCAATTAAAATAGCAGATTTATTATAAGGACTAGTTAGTAAAAAACTCATAGCATTACCAACATTAATCATTGTTAATTCATAATAAGGTTTAATAATACTATTCATTCATAATGTTGAAATTAAAACAAAATTAATAATAATAACTGTTAACATTCTTCAATTAAAATATCGTCAACAGTTATAAATAACTATTAAAATTAAAAAATAAAGTTGTAAAATTCAAACGGATTTCTCCCCACATGTACTTGTGGAGGAAA
>NZ_JALMUW010000046.1:0-7783 GCF_023846195.1 Spiroplasma endosymbiont of Lariophagus distinguendus | reverse complement strand
CCATACTAACAATACCAATAAATCCTCAACTACCAGTAAGAATTCTATCATTCCGTTTCGTTGTTTTTCTAAGCATTAAATCAGGGTTATTAGGTCCCATTGACATTGGAATTGCAATAACAGATTCAACAATTAAATTAATTCATAAAATTTGAATTGGTTGCAATAATTCATTTCATCCAAAAATAGCACCAATAACAATTGAAAATACTTGGGCCATATTAGTAATTAAAATAAAAATAACAATTCTTTTAATTTTACTGTAAATATTACGCCCTTCTTCAATAGCATCAACAATAGTAGCAAAATTATCATCAGTTAATACTATTTGTGAAGATTCTTTAGCAACATCGGTTCCCGTAATACCCATCGCTACTCCAATATCTGCCGCTTTTAAACTAGGAGCATCATTAACACCATCACCAGTCATCGAAACAACCTTATTATGACTCTGTAATGCTTTAACAATCTTAACTTTATGTTCAGGAGAAACACGAGCAAAAACTCGATATTGATTAATATTAGCATTAAATGATTCTTCTGGAATATCATCAATTGTATTACCACTAAGTGCTTGTGTTTTATTTTCAATCAAACCTAATTCTTGACCAATAGCAACAGCAGTATTTAAATGATCACCAGTAATCATAATTGTATCAATACCTGCTTTTTTAGTTTTAACTAAAGAATCTTTAACTTCGTTTCTTGGCGGATCAATCATTCCAACTAATCCTAAAAAAGTTAAATTACTTTCAATTTCACTAATATTACTATAATCTTTCGTATTATTAACAGTTTTATAACTTGCTCCTAAAACACGTAATGCTGAATTTGACATTTCTTCCATACTTGCAATTATTTCTTTTTTAATTTGTGCAGTTAATACTACCCTTTCGTTATTAATAAGCGTATGAGTACAAATATTAATCATATTATCAACCGCGCTTTTAACAAAAACATAAGTTTCTTTATCGTATTCATTAATTGTTGACATTAATTTACGATTGGAATCAAAAGGTATTTCATGAACTCGAGTATGTTTATCACTAAGTGCCTTTGTTGGAAACTTTAATGTTTCTGATCAATTAATAAGTGCTGCTTCTGTTGGATCACCAATAGTTTTATTTTTACTAACTTCACTATTATTACATAATACTAAACAATCTAAAAATAATTGTTCTTGTTTAGTTTTCTTTTTAAAGTCATTACTATCATTAACTGATTTTGTTAAATAATATTTTTTAACAGTCATTTTATTTTGTGTTAAAGTTCCGGTTTTATCAGAACAAATAATATCAACTTGACCTAATGTTTCAACAGCAGGTAAATGTTTAACAATAGCATGTTTTTTTGCCATTCTTGAACTTCCCAGTGATAATGAAACGGTGACAATAACTTGCAAACCTTCAGGTATTACTGCTATTGTTAAAGCAATTCCAAAAATTAAAGCATTAATAGCAGGTACTTTAATTAAGAAAAATTGTAGTAAAAACATAGCTAAACCTAATAATAAAGCAAAAACTGAAATTATTCTAATTAAAAAAGACATTTGTCGCGTTAATGGTGATTTAGGTTCTTTTTCTTCTTGTAATAACTTAGTTATTTTTCCAATTTCAGAAGTTTTTGCTGTTGCATAAACTAAACCAAGACCACTACCTGTCGCAATAGAAGTAGACATAAAAGCAAGATTAGTTCTTTCACCAATTGATAATTTTTCTTCAGTTAATGCTTCAGTAGTTTTACTAATTAAGGTTGATTCACCAGTTAAAAGTGATTCATTAGTACGTAAATTATAAGACTGAATAATACGCAGATCAGCAGGTACAAACATTCCAGCATCTAAATAAACCAAATCACCTACCACTAAATCTTTAGCATCAATATCGTATTTATTACCATTACGAATTACTACTGCTTGTGAAGAAACTAATTTCTTTAAAGAGTCCAAAGAAGCTGCAGCTTTTACTTCTTGATAAGTAGCCAAAGTAGCATCAACAATTACAATTAAAAAAACAACTAATGCTTCTTGTCATTGACCAATAACAGTAGCAATAATTGCTAATGCAATTAATACTAAAACAAATGGTTCAATAAAATGTGCTAAAACTATTTTTCAAATTGGCTTTTTTTTCGTAACTGGTAATTGATTAGGTCCTGTTTCTATTAGCAATTGAGCTGCAGCTTCTTCAGTTAAACCTGTAACAAAATTAGTATTTAATTTTTTTGCTAATTCCTTAGAACCTGTTTAGAATCTTTTCAAAATAATGTAAATGATTATATATTTGTTAGAGGTGAAGATAGTATAAAATTATCCTCAAGTCACCTCCAAAGAACAATTTGAGAACATAAAATCAATTTTTAGAAAATAGCAAAAAGAAAACAAACCAAGTAGTTTAGTGCTGATAATAACACTGTGCCGAAAGAAAATCTTTCTGCAGTTCAAAAAAATAATATAGATGCTATAATTGTGAAAATTGGCCTGAAATCAAAACAATCATAAATGCAAATGTTGAAGTTATAAACGTAATGAATTACATACTTTCAGTATTACCAAAAAGATGAATTGTATAACGAAGCCGCTGGATTAGAAAATACAGAAGCACATGAAAAAACAGAAAGAAAGTATGAACTTGTCAAGAAAAGTGGACAATAAAAGTAACCTTTATTAAATTCCATAAAATAGCGTTTGTAAGTGTTAAATTTATAGGTATGAAGTAATTATTTGTTGTTTGGAATGGGATTTAACTTGATATTCGATTGACCCATTCCTTTTAATTTTATTTGAGGTCGATAATATTATAAAAGTAAATATATTTAGGTAAGTTGTCTTGTATTCCATTCAATAGTTTCATTTTTTCTGAATTTGATATAGAAATTCTGTTTTCATTGTTCCAAATCGCCTAGTAGCACCATTATCACAGGAATTACTCTCTTCTAGACATTGGAATTTTTTATTTTTAATTCATCACATAAATTTTATAAGAAGGATTTGTGATAAAGCGAAATCCTTTGATCTGATTGTAAAATTCACAAGTAGGTTTTTGAGCATTAACTCAGCTTGATAATAATGACAACAAATGTCATGTCTAAACTTGCACTTATTTTATAATCTAATATTTATTATTATGAAAATCTTTAACAATTGATAAATAATATGTTTTACCATTAGTTAATAAATAAGTTATATCAGTACTCTAATTTTGATTTAAATTAGTAGTTGAAAATCACGTTTTAATAAATTATCATATCTTAAACTTCCTGATTTAGTTCTATAATCAAATTTTTTATGCGAACCCAAATTTTTAAACTCATATTTTCATATATCTATATACAATATGAAATTTTAATTTTAAATTATAAATTTTGTTAATTCATAAAGTTATCATTTTATAACCATAAATTCTTTGAAATTCATAAAAATATTTTAATTATATTGTTTAAAAATTATTCATTTATTAATTCATTCATTCCATTCTAATTCACTTATAATATCCTTGATTTTGAAACATTTAATAATCAACATAAATAACTAATCTATTATTTTTTTTTCAATGAGAAACGCAAATATTTCTTCTTTTTTGTCGATTTTTCTAAATACTTTTTATATCGTTCATTGTCTCAATATATTCAATTAATTCTTGTTTTTGTCATTTCATTAAAATTTAAAGATTTGGGTCGACCTGTTCTTTTGGTTTTTTTAGCATCGAATTCCATTGATATATTCTAAACCTTTTTCACCTTAAGAAATTTATATGCTTTAATTCATTCTTTTTATTGATGATCGACCAATACCATACTCTAATGTGGTTTTATCGGTAGCAACTAATTACTGGACCACTTTCATACTTTCTAAATTTTTTTAATTTGTAAAATTGGTGGTTTTGTGAAATTTAGAATGTATTCCTTTTCATAATTATAAACATAACATATTGATTTACATCATTTATAGCCATTGATTGTTAAATATTGGTTTGAACCTTGGGTAATCACCTTGAGATAAAATGTGAGAATCAGGTTTTCTGATAGAACATTACTGCTAATATCATAAGGTTGCTTTTGGCTTAAGATTATTTGTCATCAATAGTCTTAAATGATATGTTCAGTAATAAAATTCAGCAGCATTATCTGAATGTAAAATAACGCTGGATTTGTTTTAAAGGAAAATTGCTAAAGTATTTTTTCAAGAGCAGGTTTTACAAATCTTTGGTACATCACAGAAGGCATTATAACTAACATTATTTGAATAAAATCAATAATACTAAAGGTATAATCAGCCTTCTTAGCATATTAATTTATTGTGTATCCATTGATCAAATTTGATTAGAAGAAGTTGTGATTTTAGATAGATGACTTTATCACGATGTGGGTGGTCCATTATGGCAAATTTTTATTTTTATTATTATTATTTTGTTTGTCAAACCTGGATGCTGTTGTGGGATCTTTCAATTTTCTACTTGTTTTGTTGATAATTCTATATTTAAGTGGGAATGTTTTTTCTTGTTTTAACTATCTTTAAATGCTGAAAATTGTAACATTCATAAATTCCTCACTCTTTTCTTGTAGAATGAAATTCAATTAAAATTGTATAATTTTTGATAGGTTTATATTACAATGATCAAGGTGATTTATTTCTTTTTAATAGGTTTTTGCTTGTTCTAGGCAATATGTTGATCTGTTTAATTGAAGATATTGAGAAAGATGTCTAATTGAAAATATTGATTCTGCAATGATCAATAATTTTAATTTTTATTAATATTTAATTTTCTAATAAATAATTCTTATTTATGTTTAATTTTATCCATTAATAAAAATCCTTTCATGTCAAATTAGTGTTAATTATGAACTTGTCAAGAAAAGTGGAATAAAAGTTAACCTTTATTAAATTTTATAAAATAGTATTTGTAAGTGCGTTAAATTTATAGTATGGAAGTAATTATTTGTTAATTTGGAATGAGCGAATCGATATTCGATTGGACTCCATTCCTTTTAATTTATTTGAGGTCGATGGTTATAAGTAAATATATTTAGGTAAGTTGTCTTGTATTCATTCAATAGTTCTATTTTTCTTGGAATTTGATATAAAATTTGTTTCATTGTTCCAAATCAAGATTCAGTAGTACCATTATCACAAGAATTACCTTCAGACATTGAAATTTTATTTTTAATCAACCTATGTTTAGTATGAAGGATTTGTATAGTGAAAATCCTTGATCTGATTGCAAAATTCAGAATTAGGTTTTGAGCATTAATCAGTTTGCACACATTTGACAACAAATGTCATATCTAAACTTATTTATTTATAATCTTAATATTTCTATTATTATGAAAATCTTTAACAATTGATAAATAATATGTTTTACCATTAGTTAATAAATAAGTTATATCAGTACTCTAATTTTGATTTAAATCAGTAATGAAAAATCACGTTTTAATAAATTATCATATCTTAAACTTCCTGATTTAGTTCTATAATCAAATTTCTTTATGCGAACTTTGAAGCCAAACCTATATTTCTATATATCTACAACATGAAATTTTAATTTTAAATTATAATTTATTAATTCACAAGTTATCATTTTATAAATCCATAAATTTCTTGAAATTCATAAAAAATATTTTTAATTATATTAGCCAAAATGTATCTCTTACGTATTAAATTCATTCATTCCATTCTTAATTCACTTATAATATCCTGATTTGAAACATTTAGCAATCAACATAAATAACTAATCTGATATTTTTTCTTCAAGGAGAAAATCACAAAATATTTCTTCTTTTGTTTGATTTTTCTAAATACTTTTTTATATCATTCATTGCCTCAATAGAACAATAAATTTCTTGTTTTGTGTCATTAAAATTTAAAGATTTGGTCGACCTGTTCTTTTGGTTTTTTTAGCACGAATTCCATTGCCATATTCTAAACCTTTTCACCTAATAATTTATATGCTTTAATTCATTCTTTTATTGATGATCGACCAATACCATACTCTAATGCGGTTTTATCAATTGTTTTAATTTTACTATTTTTATTATTTTTAACTTTTCTTCTTTGATAATCACTTAGCCACAAAAACAACACTCTTAAAGTATTTAATAATAAAGGTTACAATTTGTGTCTACTTTATTCTAGATGTTCAGTAAATACTAGTTTACAAATGGTTGTTCTTGCCTTTATTTCAGTTTTATTAAAAAGATCCTAAACAGGTTCTTAGTTGTATCATTTCAAATCACAATTATTTAACCCCCTTTTTAAATTTAATCCATCATAATTCCTTTTCAAAATTTTTTATCATTAGATTGTGGGCCTAAAGCACTTTGTGGTAATTTTTGAATTTTTAACATTTCTTCTTCTGTTAGTTCAAAACCCCCAATATCGGGATTACTAATAATTCGCTCTGGATTAGTTGATTTAGGAATAACTACTTGACCCAATTGTCAAGCTCATCTTAAAGCAATGTGACTAGTAGTAACCTTGTATTTATTTGAAACACCAATTGCCCTAACTTTACCATATTCATAAAATTCTTCTAAGGCTCTTCAACATTCAAAACTTTGTTTAGTTGGTCAATGAATTAAACATAAATCTAAATAATCTAGTTTTAAACGAGTCAGGATACCACGCAAAGCATCTTTAGTAAGTTCATATTCATGATTGTCATTTCAAATTTTAGAAGTAATAAATAAATCTTCCCTTTTAACTTCTGGATTTTCTGCTAAAAAATCTTTAATTGCATTACCAATTATCTCCTCGTTTTTATAATATTCTGCAGTATCAATATGACGATAACCATTTTGCAAAGCACAAATTACTGAATTATAAATAGATTTACTATCAACCATTAAATATGTACCTAATCCAAATTGAGGAATTTTGACACCATTATTTAGAGTTATCGTTTTTTGTAAAATTTGTTCTTTTGTAAGTTTTACCATTTGTCTAATATTCTTTCAAACAAAATATTAATTATAACCCGCTGTAAAACGTTTTTTAATAAATTTTTGTTCTTTAATCTCATTAATAATAGCAATTGCAGCATCACCATAACTAATCTCGCTTTTTCCTTCTTTATTAACAATTAAATGATTGTTACCAATTTTAAATTTACCTAAAGTTGGTAATTCTGGGTCATAGTATAAAGAAGGGCTAAAATATGTTCAATTAATGTCACTGCTACGATAAGTAGCTAATGCTTGAACTTGTTGTTGTGCATGTTCTTTTCATGCTTCAGGAAATGCACTTGTTTCTACTAATATTTCATTCTTATCATCTAACAAACTACCAGCACCACCAACAATTAATAACCTTTTAATATTTTGACATTCATGCATGATAGTAATTAAGTTTTTAGCAACTTGCTGATGAATATTTTGGGGATTATCAATAGTAGGGCCGTAAGCACTAATTAAAATATCAACATCATTAACAACCGCTTTAATACTACTTTTATTAGTAAGATCAGCTTTTTTAATGGTCAATCGATTATCATTATTAAGAATTGGCATTTTAATAGGATTTCTAGTAATGGCAACAACTTGATATCCCTGTTTTAAAGCTTCTTTAGTTAAAGCAAGTCCCGATTTTCCTGATGCTCCAATAATTCCAATTTTCATAGTTAATACTCCTTTTCAAACTTAATTTTAACGAAGAGTCAACAATATACTATAGTAATTATAGCATAAGTACACCTTATATTAGGTATTAGTTTGGGCGTTAGTAAATCATAAAATTATGATTTTAATTTATAATATTGCTACTTTTACTCATAAATTTACAATTATATAT
>NZ_JALMUW010000045.1:0-9415 GCF_023846195.1 Spiroplasma endosymbiont of Lariophagus distinguendus | reverse complement strand
AAAATAAATTAACAAATGAAATTATAACTCCAACAAGAACATATATTGATATTGATAAATATAAAAATTATACAAATTGAGTTAATAAATTAATAATAATTAATGCAGATTTAAATAATATTACATATCCTATAATTAAACATAATTTAAAAATAAATATATCTTTATCAACTATTTGTAGAAGATTAAAAGAAACTATTATATTTGTTCAAGAATTACCAAAAGAAAAAAGACAAATATTACCAACTGATTATATTTATATACAATCAGATGAATCATATAATAATTTAATTGATAATAAGCAAAAAAGAAAATTTAGACACAGAACGGTAAGTATTAGTTTAGGTTTTGATTTAGAAAAATCTACTGATAATAGACATGTTTTAGAAAATAAATATATTTTTGTTATTTCAACTAGAAAAGGTCAAAGAATTACTAAAAAAGAATTTGGTAAATCAATAATAACTAATTTAGATAATATTTTTATTGGTTATACTAATGAAAATTTAAAATTAACTGGTGATGGTGCAACTTATCTTAAATCTACTGCTAATTATTTAAAAATTGATTATGCTGTAGATAAATGACATCCATTACAAAAATTAAAACAAGTATTTATTGTAGGAAAAGGTAAAAGAACAAAAGAAAATAATAAAAAATTAAGTTATGCATATTATGAATTATTTTTAAATGGTTGTTATTATAAATTATTAGATTATTTAAAAGAAAATAATGCTGATGAAAAAATATATGAATATTTTAAAAATAATAAAGAAGGTATTAAAAATCAAAATGCTATTTGAAATATAGGTTGTAGTGCTGAAAGTGATGTTTATCATTTAATAAAATCTATATCTAATAATAATGCAAAAATTTATTCAAAAGAAGCATTTTTTAATTTATTAAAATTAAAACAAGCAAGGATTAATAAATTAAAAGTGTTTGTTTAAATTTATAAAATTTAATAAATCTAAACCTAAATAGTTAGGAATTTTTAAATTATATTAATAAAAATAAAATACTAAAATACTTGAATAAATCTATAAAAAGGTATATAATTATACCAACAATTAATAATTTATTTTATCTTTTATTTAAAGAAAATTAAATTATATCCACATTTGAAATATGTCCAAAAGATGCATCATTAGTACATCAAGCATTTATGCAATCAAATCGCTGTTTAAAAGATATTCAAATATTTCATAGTGATCGCGGTAATGAATTTAACAATAAAATTATTGATAAACTTTTACTAGCATTCAACATTAACCGTTCTTTAAGTAAAAAAGGTTGTCCTTATGATAATGCTGTTGCTGAAGCAACTTTTAAAAGTTTTAAAACCGAATTTATTAATGATAAAAATTTTACATCATTAATCCAATTAAAATTAGAATTATTTGATTACATCAATTGATATAACAATATAAGAATTCACAGCACTTTAAACTACTTAACTCCAGTTAAATATCAACAACAAATGTCTACCAAAAAATAGTCCTAAAAAGTGTTGCCATTCCACTAATAATTTCATAAGGAATATTTACACTTTTTAAATCTTTTTTTAATTCTTGGTACTTATCTTGAACTAAAAAAACTTTTTTAATTTTTATTAATGATGATGTTGATAATGCAGCAATAATAGGGTGATAACCATAAATATATTGTAATGCCATAATTTTGCTCCTTTAAATAATATTCAAATCTTTTAATTCTTGACGAATTTTATCAGCTTCTTGGTATTGTTTTTCCTTTTTTAGTTGTTCTCATATTTTAATTTTATTTTTAATCTTTTCAGAATAATTACCAACTTTAAAATCAAATCCTAATATTTTTAAAGCAAAGGTAAAAGTATAAAAAATTTCTTGAAATTCTTCATTAAAATTTTTTTTAATAAGTGCTTCATTTAATTTTTTAATCATATTTTCAATTAAAGTAATAGTATTAGTTGTATCAATATTATTTGATAAATTTTTAATAATTTGTTGATAATAAATTGAATGATGATTATTATTACATATTATATTGTTAATAAATATTTGATATGTTCATTGTTTTAAAACATTTTCATATTTTTTTGTTGACACTAATCCATTTTCAATTGTTTCCTTATTGAAATCAATTGGTTGTTGATGATCACGATTTAATATTAAATATCGCAATACATTCGGATGATGTTGCTGACAAAATTCTTTAACCAAAATAAAATTATTTAAAGATTTTGACATTTTTTCATTAGCAATATTAACATGACCATTATGTCATCAAATATTTGACATTTTTTTATTATTAGCTGCAACAAATTGAGCTCGTTCATTTTCATGATGAGGAAATTTTAAATCAACACCACCACCATGTAAATCAATAGTTTGACCATTAAATAAATCCTCAACAAAACAAGCACACTCAGTATGTCAACCAGGTCTTCCTTTTCCTCACGGACTATTTCAACTAATACCTATTGTTGTTGATTTTCACAAAGCAAAATCTAGATTATTTTCTTTAGTAACTAAATTTTTAATTCTAAAATTTGGAATTAAATCTTCAATATTTTTATGTGCCAAACTTCCATAATCTTTTAACTTATTAACTTTAAAATAAACATCACCAGCCGTAACATATGCATAATCTTTAATAATTAATTTATTAATAAATTCAATAATCTTTGAAATATATTCACTTACTTTTGGTAATTTTGTAGGAAAAATAATATTTAATTTTTCTAAGTCTTCATAATATGCTAACGTATATTTTTCAGTAACTTGTTGTTCTGTTATTTTTAAATCCGCAGCTTTCTTAATAATTTTATCATCAATATCAGTAATATTATGAACATAATTTATTTTATAATTTTGATGAATTAACAAACGATGTAAAACATCAAAAACAAGCACACCACGAATATTGCCAACATGAATATAGTTATAAACAGTAGGACCACATAAATACATATTAACTTGCTTTTTATTAGTGGCAAGCAGTTGCAATCTTTGTGAAAAACTATCATAAATTTTAATCATTTAATTAACCCTTCTTAATAAAGTTTAGTTTTCATATACTCTATTATACTGTAAAGAATATCAATCTGTAACAAAATAATTTTTTAAATTTAAAACTCTCTTTAACAAAGAGAATCATTAATAATTAAAAAAGTATTAATTATTTGAAATTTCATAATTTTTGATAGATATCATTTTTATGTTTTTATTTTTTTCAGTTATATATAAATTTCCTTTATTAGCAGAAGTTATTGTTCCTATATAAATAGTATCATTAATATTTGTTAAACTTCAAACTGCACCATTAGTACTCTCTCAACCAAGCATCAATCCAAAACTTTTATCAGTTTTACTTTTATATATTTTTCCTTCACCATTATTATTTGTTATTCCTACATAAAGTGTACTATCAACATTTGTTAAACTTGAAACTTCACCATTAGTATTATTTCAAGTAGAAACTGGCTCAATCTTAGCATTAATATCATTAGTATTTATTTTATATAAATTTCCCTTTTTATTAGCAGTTGATGTTCCTACATAAAGTACACCATTAATATTTGTTAAAGCCCAAACTGCACCATTGTCTTGTTTTCAATTATTCATTAATTCAAATTTGCCATCACTATTACTTTTATATAAATTTCCTTTACCAAAAATTGATGTTCCCACATAAAGCACACCATTAATATTTACTAGAGCATGAACTGCACCATTATTATCTTCTCAATTAGAAATTTTTTTAAAATTAGTAATAGTACAAGATAAAGAAACTTCGTTTTTATAAGTACCTTTACCATTAATAATAATTTTTGTAGTGTCAATAAAACTTTTAATATCAAAATCATCTTCAGTTAGATCAATTGCTTCTTTATTTTTATCTTTAATGGCTTTTAAAATTTCAGATTTATTTGGTTTGTCCAATTGACCAATGTAAATAATACCTAATTCCTTTTTAATAATAACTGTATTTAAATCAGTTTTTTCTACTGGTGAAGGTCTTTCTCCACCACAAGTGACGACACTTATACTTGTTACTCCAATTAAAGTTACTACTGCTAGACTACTTAGTAATTTCTTCATATATCTTTACCACCTAATCTTTAATTATTTTAATACAATCATTTTACATGATTTCTATATCAATAAAAATAAACATGCTATTAAAATTAAAATAGTAATATTAAAAAATTACTATTAATTTAATATATTCTCAATAAAGAGATAAATTTAAAAATGTTACAAAAAATATCAGAAATTTTAATTAAATAATTATTTTTTGGTTTATTCTTCAGGTACTCTATTATATTGTAAAGATTGCGGATCTGTAGCGAAATAATATTTTTTAAATTGATTTTCTAAATTTAAAGTTTTCTTTAATGCAGAATAACAAGTAATAATTAAAAAAACATTAACCGTTAAATCAATAGGATATTTTATAACTCTTAATGGAAAATACATTAATCATAAAGGTGGTAATCCAGGAAATAATATTTTTAATGCAATAGGATCAGTACCAGTAATAATTAATGAAGTAATAGCATAAGCAATTGGCAAATATCAATAAATTGTCTTTTTACTATAATAAATTTTACTAAAATTTAATACTAAATAGTAAGGTAATATACATCATAAAATACTAGTAAAAGTAAAAAATAAACATGGTGATGCACCACTAGTACTAAATAATAAACCTAAAAAATCACTGGCAATACCACTAAGAAACCCTAATATTCCACCACAAAAGAAACCTATTAAAACTAATATAAAATTACCCAATTTAATTTCAAAATATTTAGAAAATGGTAAACTTTTTAACATTAAAGCACCTGTTGTATTTAAAGAAACAGCTAATGCTAACATTATTCCACTTAAGCAAATAAATTTTATTTGCTTTATCTTTTTTTTATTATCTTTATAATCAAAAACTGTGATCAATAAAAAAGTAATTAAAATTAACAGTCCACTAATTATATTCAATAACAACACATTCATTTAATTACCACCCTTTTTTATCATAATTATTTTCTTTGTTCTTAAATAATTATAAACATCTGCCAAAAAATAACAAGAACCCGTAATTAAAATTATTTTATGAGGGCTACATTCAATCATTTTTTGATAATCAAAAAATTCACCAGTAATACTATTTAAATTACTATTACTACAAATAATAATATTATCTGAGACTTTTTTTAAACAACTAATTAATTTTTGTGGATATTTATTTTTTAAACAAGAAAATATAATTTGTTGAGGAATAATTTTATTAATTTTTAGCGTTTTAATTAATGCTTTAATACCATCAATATTATGAGCAGCATCAAAATAAATAGTTTTATCATTAATTTGATATTTCTCAAATCGTAATCTAATATTAGTATCATTAATGATTTTTAAAGCTTGTTTAATATTAATTTCTAAAAATGTTTTTGAAATTACTGTTAAAACTAATTTTTTATTTTCTTGATAGTATGGTTGGTTGATTAATCTTGGAGAATATATAGGTTTATAACCTTCCATATCAATTTGCTTTTTTAATTTATTATTTAAATTACCTGAAATAAAAAGATTTTTTGTCATTGGTTTTACTATTCCCAATTTTTGATGTAATATTTCAGATGTAGTTTTACCAAGTCTATCTTGATGATCTTTACCAATTGAAGTGATAATAGCATATGTTGCATCAATGATATTTGTAGGATCAATTTTTCCACCAATCCCAACTTCAATTATTGCTCATTGCACATTTTGTTCTTGAAAATAAATTAATGCAATTAAAGTTAAAATACCAAAAAAACCTAATTGATAATATTCAATATCATCAAAAATCAAGTCTCTAATACGAACTAAATCTTGATTACTAATCATTCTATCATTAACAATAATTCGTTCATTAACAAACTCAATATGGGGAGAAGTAAACAAACCAATTTTTTGTTTTAAGGTTTGTGATAATATAGCAAAAATTAAACGCGATACTGAACCTTTACCATTTGTTCCAGTTACATGAATATACTTAATATTATTGTTTAAATATTTTGGACTAATAATTTTTAATTTTTTTAAACAATCTTTATTTGAATATTTAGATATTTTTTTAAAAAATTCTTCATTCATATTTTTAAAATCCTTTATTTAATAATTATTATTATCAATATTAATTAAAGGATTAACGGTTCTTCAAGTCACATAAATTATAATTGAATTAATTATAATTTTAAGAGGTGCTTGCACAATTCTCATAATTGCTGTTACTCCATAATCCTTGGCATTAGGATCAAATAAAGTCATATCAGCATAGGAGGCTATAAGCACTGTTGTTACATACTCAGCTACTACCGCTAATAAAATAATTGGTAAAATTTCTTTAATTCTATAAATTTCTTTTTTCAATAAATAATAAAATAAAACACTATAAATACTTAATAGGCCAATAATGCCACTACCACCCATAATACTAGCCAGAACATATTTATTAACAATAATTCCTGACATAGAATATGATGATTGCTTACCTGAAATAACAATATACATGCCGCCACCAGCAAAGAAAATAATAAAAAAATTAATTAAAGCAAAAATAACTCATGGATAATCTTTTAGTTTTACTTTAAATATTCCAGCAATTCCTGCCAAAAAACCAGTAAAAATAATACAAAACATATAATAAACGCTAATATATGAAGGAACAAATAACATTACTAAAATATCTGTTACTGCAGCACAAATAATACCTATAATTGGACCAAACATATAACCGGTTATTTTAATCATTAAACCCTCAAAAGCAATTCTAATTGGTGGTAATACTGTAATGGGTATCGTAATAGAAACAATAATAGTTGCCACAACTGATACTGAAGATAACATTGTTATATAAGCAATATTTTTAGTAGTAAAACGAACACCTTTATATTTATCTTTACGAAATCATTTTCAAAAACTATTCATTAAAATATATGCTAACATTATGCTACTTAAAGTAATAATTAAATAAATAGCTGTAGATCTACTAAATAAATTTAAGGTATTTAAATCATATCGTTGAGAAAATATGTGATTAAATATTAAATTATTGGGCATTTAAATAACCACCATTCCCGAAATATTCTTTAAAACTATATTAATTTTAACAAATATATCATAACATTGTTTGCTTAAATACATATAATAAAATTAGTATTTTTTTATTTTTATCACTTAATGGGAGTTTTATTTTTTGAAATCAATCAATTATTAGTTTTGCTAAATGGTCTTGAATTAAAAAAACCATTATAAGCACTTAAAGGTGAAGGATGTGCACTCTCAATAATAAAATGTTTTTCTGTATCAATTAGCATTTTTTTATTTCTTGCATTTTTACCTCATAAAATAAAAACAAGATTAGTACAGTTTAAATTTAAAAATGATAAAACATGATCAGTAAAAGTTACTCATTGATATTGTAAATGACTATTAGGTTGACTTTGTCTGACAGTTAAAGTTGTATTTAAAAGCAAAACTCCCTGTTTAGCTCAAGTTGTTAAATTACCATCATTATCTTTTTCAATATTTAAATCATTTTTTAGTTCTTGAAAAATGTTTTTTAAACTTGGTGGTAATGGAGTATTTGTTTGAACACTAAATGCTAAGCCATGAGCTTGATTTGGCTGATGATAAGGATCTTGACCTAATATTATTACTTTAACCTTTGATAAAGGAGTTATTTTAAAAGCTTGAAATATTTCTTCTCATTGAGGATAACAAAGATAAGTTTGATATTCCTTTTTAATATCTTCTAATAATTTAGTAAAATATGCTTCTTTATATTCTTGTTGAAAAAATTCTAATCATGAGGAATCAACAAATAAAGTTTTATTATACATTTTTTTCACCTACTACTTATGATAACTTTGATTATTAAGTATTTGTAATGAACGATATATTTGTTCTAATAAAACAACATAACATAATTGATGAGGTAATGTTATTTTACCAAAGGAAATTTTAATTAAATTAATATTGTCTTTTAATATTTGTGCTACACCATTACTACCGCCAATAATAAAACCAATTTTACCTTGTTGATAAATTTGATTTTTATTAATCATCTGTGATAATTGTTCACTACTTATTAATTGTCCTGATAAATCTAATAAAAATCATTGATAATCATTATTCTTTGATATGTATTCGGTGATTTTATTAGTTTCAATTTTAATATTATTAGGAATTGAATTTAATTTAGATTCGATAATATTTTTTGTTTCAATATTAGTTCGCTTTTTAATTCGTTCTAAATAATCTTTGGCGGCTGATTTTCAATATGTTTGTGACAACTGGCCAATACAAACAATTTTAATATTTATCATTATAATTCTGAAAAAGCCATGTTATTTATTCTTTCATGAACCACTTTATCTGGGTTACGAAAATCAACATCACCCAAAGCTTTATCAATAGTATTTGGATTAATAATAACTATTTCTTTTTTATTTTTATCAACTCATAAACTAAAAATTACATCAATTTGAATATTAAAATCAATTTTAAAAGTCTTGTTCATTTTTGAATCTTTCATTATAAAGAATAAATGAATTCAACCTTTTTTAATAATGGTTTTATTTTTATCATCTTTAAAGTCAGTAATTTTTGGTGAAACAATACTAGTTTTAGCAACTTTTGAAGGGTTTTCTGCTTCTGTTGCTGTTTCATATGTAACATATCAATAACCATAATATTGCTGTTTAGATATATCATTATCAGTTAAACCAAAAACTAAAAGACTTCCATTTGCATCTTTACAACTAAATGGTTCATTCATTACTTTATCTGGATCATTATTAACATTATAATTAATACTCTCATAATTACCTGATTTATATTGGTCACTATTATAAAAATCCCTAGCGGCATCTGTAACTTCTAATGCATTACGATCAATTCTAATTTTGTCTGCTGCTAGTTGCATAAATGCAGCGAGTGGTTTGTATAAAAGTTTAGTATCATATTGATAGTATTTATTATAAACATAATCAACTAACGGATCACCTTCTTTGTTTGATGGCTCGTTTTCAAAATTTGTTTGAATTTTTGAACCATCTCCAGTACCACAAGCCACAATAGTACTCACAGAAGAAGAAAGTAAACTAAGTGTTGAAAATAAAGTGATTAATTTACGCATTTGATTGTTATTCTCCTTAAACTAAATAATAATTAAATATTCACTAAGAATTGTAACTTATTTTTTTATAAAAAGCAAAAGGAAATTCATATAGGTAAAAATACATTTTTTAAAATTAAAATATTAATGTTTATTTTAATATTTTAATAAAATTATTATTGTCATAAAAGGAATTAAAAATTATATATTTTTTTATCGTTGATAATTGCTTTTGCCAATCTATTTCATCTTTAAAAAATCAGATTTAGGT
>NZ_JALMUW010000044.1:0-9494 GCF_023846195.1 Spiroplasma endosymbiont of Lariophagus distinguendus | reverse complement strand
TAGATTAGAATACCATGAATATTAATTTTTTATTGCATTTATTTTTTTTGAAAATTAAAATGTAATTAACTTCTTAAATTTAAGAAGTTAATGGGGAAAAAAGGGGGTTTTCATCATGAAAGCATTATTAAAAACATTAAGTGTTTTAACACTTGCAACAACTGTTAGCAGTTTAAGTAGTATTTTAAATACTAATAATATAGGTACGAATGCTAATCAGTTACAAGATTTAAAATGTAATCTTCAACAAAATAAAGATGATATTTCTTTAATTAATTTGAATAAAAAAGGTAAATTTTATTTTTTTAATAATAATCTTGGTTTAGTAATTAATGGAAATCAATTATGATTTTTAGATAAAGATAAGAAGTTTCAAGAAATTTCTAATCCTGATCATATAAGATTCACTGAATTCACTAATGGTCAAGGAGGAAATTACGGAATTTTAACAGAAAAATCTACCAAAAACCTGTATTTATTAACTTCTAATGGTGTTTTAACTTCATTAAAAATAGAAATATTTAAAGAATTTAATCTTTATGGCAAAGTAACAGCAATTAGTAATACAAAATTTTTAATTGAAACAAAAATTTTAAATCACACTATACTTACTCTTGGAGAAATAAAAGATCAAAAATTAATGCCATTAAAATTTGTTTCTTTATTTCATGCAATAAAAGAAATTAACTATATTCGTGATGATGAAGTTATTATTAAGTCAGATAATGGAGACTATAGTCTTTTAATAAGTAATTCCGATTTTACTATTAATAAATTATCGTGAACAGCAAAATATTTTTTTAAAACTAATAGGGAAGTTTGAGTAATTAAAGATGATAATAATCAAGTATTAATTTATGATTATGTAAGTAATACATATTCTGAATTAGATCTTTATGGAATTGATATTATTAGATTAAATAGTAAAACATATATTTTAAAAGCAGATAGTAAAAATATTCAAATTATTGATTCATCAGGTCAAGTCATTAAAGGAAAATATAATTTTGAAATTTCTGATGATTATGATTTATTGAATATTAATAGTCAATTATTACTTTTATTTGATCGACAACAAAAAATGACAGTTAGAATAATTGAGAGAAATCTTAATTCTGAAAATGAATTAGTTGTATTAAAAACAATTAATTTAACTAATGAAATAAGTGAAATAAAATTATTAAATAATCAAGAAAATAAGGGTAAATCTTCAACTAATTTTTTCGTTAAAACATTAAATAATACAAATTATGTTCTTAATATTGATGCAAATATAAACAAAATTGAGAATTTAGAAGTTAATACTAAAAGTATTCCTGATGGAATGAATGGCGAAATTAATAGATATAATAAAACAGTTAGTATTTTTACACAGTATAAAACTGATGACTTATATTGATATCAAGTGTTTTAAATAATATTATTTAAATAATTACCTAGTTACTGATATTTTTTATTTTTAATATTAGTAACATTTTTTCATATAAGGAAGTTTAAAAATAATTCCTTTATTTAATTGAACTAACTATTTAATTATGCAATAATATTGTATTGTATATAACTCAATTATTATTAAGGAGGCGCACAATGCGTGATGGATTAACTTTAAGATGTGAAGTTTGCAAAGAAGAAAATTATATTGCTGATCGTAATAAAAAAACTAAGCCTGAAAAATTAGAAACAAAAAAACATTGTTCTCGTTGTAATCAACATACACTACATAAAGAAAAGAAATAAGTTTTACTTATTTCTTTTCTTTAATTTGCAGTACAATATACTTAGTTATTAATTAATAATTTATTAAAAGGATTGAATTTAAAATGAAAAATTTAAATAAAAAAGAAATTATTGAAACAATATTAACCAAAAATAAAATAGATGCTATGTTATTTTATTCTCCAGAAAATCGCTTTTGATATAGTGACTTTATTTCAACGTTAGGTTATTTATTGATTAGCAAAAATGATGCAAATTTATTATTAGATGGAAGATATATTACTGAGGGAAAAGAAAATGCCAAAAATGTTAAATGCATTCAATTTAGTAATATTTTTTCTTCATTGAAAGATTTATTAAAATCACAAAAAATTAAAAAAATTGGTTTTGAAGCAGAATATATTACTATTGCTCAACTAGAAAGTTGAAAGCAAGAAATTAAAGATATTGAATTTGTTCCAATTTATGTTAGTTCACTAAGAATGATTAAAGATGAAATCGAAATTGCACGAATTGCAAAAGCTTGTGCTATTGGTGATTTGGCTTTTAATGAAGTTTTAAACTTTATCCGACCTGGTGTTAGTGAAAAAGATGTTGAAGATATAATATTACGTTCATTTGTTAAAAATGGTGCAACAAAAGCATCATTTGATACTATTGTTGCTTCTGGAGAAAGAGGAGCAATGCCTCATGGTAAAGCCAGTAATAAAAAAATTGGCAATAATGAGTTAATTACTTGTGATTTTGGTTGTGTATATGAAGGTTTTTGTTCAGATATGACTAGAACTTTTGCAATTGGTAAAGTTAATCCAAAATTAATTGAAATTCATGAAATAGTTAAGTCAGCACAAATGGCAGGAATTAAGGCTGTAAAGCCGGGTATAGCTATTGGTGAAATTGATAAGATTTGTAGAGAATATATTAAAGAAAAGGGTTATGAACAATATTTTACTCATGGTACTGGTCATGGACTTGGTATTGAAATTCATGAATCACCTTGAGTTATTAAAAATGAATCTACTATTTTAGTTCCGGGAATGGTTATTACTGTTGAACCAGGTATTTATATTCCTAATTTAGGTGGTGTTAGAATTGAAGATGATATTTTAGTTACCAAAGATGGTTATCAAATTTTAACAAAATCATCTCGTGAAATTGATATTTGAAAGGAGAAAAAATAAAAATGATTAACGTTAATGATTTTAAACCAGGAATTACTTTTTTACATAATAAAACTGATATTTTAATAGTTATTGAATCAGCACATTCTAAAAGTGGACGTGGACAAGCGCATGTGAAAGTAAAAGCAAAAAATTTAAGAACACAAGCTATTATTAGTATTACTTTTACTGGTGGTGATACAGTTTATCCAGCTATTATTGATAAACGACCAGCAATTTATAGTTATGATGATGGTATGTATTCAGTTTTTATGGATAATGAAGATTATAATGAAATTAGGATTGATCAATCACGCTTATCATGAGAAAAAAAATTTTTAGTTCCTGGTAATGAAGTATCATTAAGGGTTTATAAAAATTTAGAAATATTAGGTATTGATTTACCTCCTTCGGTAGTATTAGCGGTTGTTGATGCTCCACCAGGAGTAAAGGAAAATAGTGTTTCTAATACGACAAAAACAGCTATTTTAGAAACTGGTTTACAATTACAAGTACCAATGTTTATTAATAATGGTGATAAAATTGTAGTAAGTACAGATGAAGGGAAATACAAAACTCGCGCTTAAGAAAGGTGAATATTATGGAAATACTTATTGAAGAAAGTAAAGTTGGAACATTAAAATTATCTTCGTTAGTTATTAAAAAATTTATTTATATGTTATTAATTAATGATAACTATCAATTAACATTAGAAGATGTTGAAGTTCTAATGTTAGAAACAAATGATATTACTGCTATTAATAATAATATTGTTGTGCGAATAAAATTAATTGTTAATCCAAATGAAGATTTAGTAAATTTAAAAAATAAAATTAATAATTTAATTTTAAGACGTACTGAATCAGCTTTAAATTTATTTTTATTAAATATTCATATAATATTTATTGCTCAAACTAAGGAAGTAGAAATCAACAATGCAAGAACAAAAGAAGATAACCCAGCATCATAAAAGAATTGGCATGATGGAAGTATTATATCAATATTTCCTTGAAGGCCAATCACAACAAGCGTTTAAACAATTTCTTTTTGAAGAAGAAGAAGGTAAGAGTTTAATTACTGAACAATGCGAGATATTAAATAAAATAATTGATTATGAATATGATTTAATAGATTTAATCAATAATAATTTAAAACAAGGATGAGATTTTGAAAATTTAAAACCAATTGAACAAGCAATTTTAATTTTAGCAGTGTATGAAATTGTCCATACTAAAACAGATAAAAAAATTATTATTAATGAAGCTATTATTATAACTAAAGCTTATTGTCCAAATGATGCTTATAAATACATTAATGGTGTTTTAGATAAAATAAATAAGTAATTATAACTAGTATATGATTGAATTTAGTTAATAACTATATTTCTAATATAAATATATTATATTATTTTAAAGATAGTTTTTTATTTTATAATCCAATATTTTTGTTCAATATAACTATTTTTTAAAAATTAATAGTTAAAAAATAAAAAAATAAAGTATAATATACTTTAATTAAGTAACACAATTCACCGTAAGATAATTTATTAATTATTTTATTTTTTGTGTTATGATTATTTTGTTATTAAAATATATAAAATTATTAAAAAATCTGTGGAGTTTTATATATGCAAGAAAATTTTTATAGGCTTTTCTCCCTTTATGTACTATTTTTAAATTTTATCACATAAATGCTGAGAAAAGCCTATCTACGGACTTCTCCCCACATTTTTAAATCAAACATAGCATTACAATTTCAAAACTAGGTATCTTATTGAATTTATATGCAGCTTCTTTTGCATATAAATGAACATGATGTTTTGCAACTTTGATATGTGTTTTAAATGTTCTTCTTATATGTTTTCAAACTGATTCAATTTGGTTGGTATTTACACCAGTTTTTGAAACATAGCTATCTTGATGATTGACTGTTTCATGCTTAGTGAAAACCGATTTAAAATCGCAATATCCTTTTCAAAAATCAGTATGTACATGACACTTTGAAGAAATGTGGTTTCTTGCAAACTGCAAAAGATTTTTACTTTTTGCATTTTTCAATACTTTCACAATTAATTTATTGGTTGTTTTTTCATAAATACCAACAATCAAGGTTTTATTCACCAAGGATCTTCCTTGTTTTTTAAAACCCATATGTGAAAGATACATTTCATCCATTTGCACTATGCCCTCAACAATAAATTGTGATTCTTGTTTGGCAATACAAGTTCTGATTTTATGACCCATTCTTCAAGCAGTTTTCAAAGTTACCCCCAATTCTTTTGCAACATCAGTTGATGGAATTCCATGTTTGGTGTTTATTCATCTAAAGATGAGATAAAACCAAGATTTCAAAGGTATTTGTGACTTGTAAAAAATGGTGCCATGAAGAATACTAAATGTTTGATGACATTTCAAACATCTTATTCTTCTTAAATCAGAAGTATTCAAATTTGTTCAATAACACCTGATACATTTATTTTCCTTCAAACTTACTATATATTTCAAACAATCTTGTTCTGTTTGAAAAGTATTGTTGAACTCATTCAATTTCATTGTTTCCTCCACAAGTACATGTGGGGAGAAGTCCGTTTTTATATTAAAAAAGTTTATTATGGTGCTTATGTTAAAAATATAATTTTACCTATGAGTGCTATACTAAATAATAAACGTAATGAAATTGGTATTAAAAATTTAGGTATTAATGATAGAAAGTTACGTAATTCTACTATTCGTACTAAAACAAAATTAATACATAAAGCGTATCATAATTTTTATAATTCAAAAGTTTTAAGTTTTGTTACTTTAACTTATGCCGATAATATGCAAGATATTAATAAAGCAAAACATGATATTGCTATATCTTTAAACGTTTAAAACGTTGATGAAATGACCCTAAACGTGCTAAATATTTAGGTGAATTAAAATATATGTATGTTTATGAATATCAAAAACGTGGTGCTATTCATTTTCATATATTATTTAATAGAAAAATACATAAAAGTGTGTTACCACAATGATGACCATTTGGTTTTAATGATGTAAGAGTTGTTCAAAAGGGTACTAATGAAAATATAGTTAAGTATTTAAGTAAATATGTTGTAAAAGGGTGGTTGGCCCTAATTACTGGACCACTTTCATACTTTTTTTCTAAATTTTAATTTGTAAAATTGGTGGTTTTAGAAATTTAGAATGTATTCTTTCATAATTATAAAACATAACATATTGATTTACATCATTTATAGCTTCATTGATTGTTAAATATTGGTTTGAACCTTTGGGTAATCATTCTTGAGATAAATGTGAGAATCAGTTTTCTGATAGAACATTACCGCCAATATCATAAGGTTGCTTTTTGCTTAAGATTATTTGTTTGTCAATAGTTCAGTTGGATATGTCTTGGCAATAAAATTCAGCAGCATTATCTGAATGTAAAATAACGCTTTTGATTTGTTTTAAAGAAAATTGTTGTGTTATTTTTTCAAGAGCAGGTTTTATTAAATCTTTATATGATTTATTAGAAGCAGTATTATAACTAACAACATTATTTGAATAAAAATCAATAATTACCAAAAGGTATAATCAGCCTTCTTTAGTATTGATTTGTTTAGTATCCATTGATCAAATTTGATTAGAAGAAGTTGTGATTTTATAATTTTTGTTGACTTTATCCATTGTAGGTATTCATTTATGTGCAGTCTTTTTATTTTTACTATTATTATTTTTAGTTTGTTTTAAACCTTGGATGTTGTGATCTTTCATAATTTTTCGCATTTGTTTTGTTGATAATTCTATATTTAAGTGAATGTTTTTTTCTTGTTTTAATCATTCTTTAAATGCTGAAAAAATTCGTAAATATCCATAAATTCTACCTTTTCTTGTAGAATGAAATTCAATTAAAAATTTGCATAATTTTTGATATTTATGGTTACAATGATCAAGGTGATTTATTTCTTTTTTAATAGGTTTTTGTTTGTTTTTTAAAAAGTAATATGTTGATCTGTTTAATTGAAGATATTGAGAAAGATGTCTAATCGAATATTGATTCTTGCAATGATCAATAATTTTAATTTTTTGATTAATATTTAATTTTCTAATAAATAATTCTATTTGTTTAATTTTATCCATTAATAAAAATCCTTTCATGTCAAAATTAGTGTTAATTATATAACACAATTGTTTTTCGAATACATTCAGGTTTTTTAAATTAATGGTCTAGTAAAAAGGGCTAAGTGCCAAGTGCCTAAGTGCCAAGTGCCTAAGTGCCCCATTCCAGTTTGAGTTGGTGTGGGTAGTGGTAAAAGTACAATTATAAATAATTTAGAATATGTCTTTAATTATAATTATAATTTCTATAAAATATAATTACAAAAATAAAAATGTTTGGCCATTGATTTAGTTTTAAAGTAAGTGGTTTTTTATTTTTGAAAGAAAAGAAAGAGAGGTTTAAAATTATTCTAGAGACAGCAACAACAAATGTTTCAATAACTGATATTGAAAATAAGATTAAAAAATTTAAAGAAAGTTTAATAATTTTTAAAAAAGAATTTACATTCATCATCAATGAAAGTGTTGAAGAGCAACGCAATTATAAACAAGAATTTAAAAAAACTTTATCTGAAGAAACATTAGAGAATGATAAATATGAAAAAGATTTATTTGATAAAGAAGATGATTTAAAAAAATTAAAAAGTGATATTACAGAGTTAGAAAAAAGTATTATTAATAATAAACTTAGAAATCAAACATTGAATGAAAAAATGGCAAATAGTAAAAAAGAATTAAAAAAAATAAATTGAAAAATTAAAGGTTTTCAAAAAGAAAAAGAAAAATTTAAAGAAAAAAGCATAAATATAGATAAAGATACTTTTCGAGAAACTCAAGAAAATATTAAAGATTTCCAAGCTACTATAAGAACAAAGAAAAAATATGTTGAAGTATTGTCATCTTTAATTGAAGTTGATTCAGCTGATGCAAACATTCAAAAACAGTGAGATGCATTATGAACAAACTACGATAATAAAGTTAAAGAAGCAACAGAAATAATTCAAATTTTAGAAAAAGAAATTTCAGATATTAAAAAACAAATTTCAAAAAATGAAGTTAGTATTAAAGAACAAGAAAAAGAATTAAAAGTTAGAAAACAAGAGCAATCAAAATTAGAAAATGAAGTTAAAGAAGTTAAAGAAAAAAGTCAAGAAAATGTAAAAGAAATAAGAAGCAAATTAACTAAAATTAATAATAAAATAAAAAATTGTTTTACCAAAAATAAATTGGATATAAGTAAAAAAAGCAATGATATTGTTAATTTGTTTAATGAATTTAAAACTTTTAATGAAAAAATAAAAGAAGATTTTACTTTTTTGATTGCAATAAAAGAACAAATAAATAAATTTTTAGGTGAGTACTTTCTTATTAAAAATTCTAAAGATGCAAATCCTATATCAATAGTTAATGATTATGATGCTGAACTTAAAGCTATCATTCAAAATTTTATTAGTTTTTGTGGAGAAAATAAATATGGTGAAGTTTTAAAAAGTATAAAACAGTTTAATAACTATAAAGAAAATAATGATCAACAAGAATTACAACCATCAACTTCTAGTGAAAGTAATACTGAAAATAATGGTAACTGCAAATTATTTGATTTTAAAGAATTAGAATTAGAACCAGGGTCACTAATAAAAATGATTCCTAATTATAATTACTTTTTAGAAGAACATAAAGGTCCATATTCTTATCTAATTTTTATTAAAGATGATAGTTTAAATGAAGATGAGATCCAAAAACAAGCAAAAAATCTTTATTTTAATCCATTATTATTATTTGAAGATTGTAATGAAGAAGAACAAATTATTTTTAAAAAATTACAAAATAAAATAGCAAAAAATAATAAAAAGAGTAAAAAGAGTTTTCTCTTTAATAAAGATAAAAAATTTGCTTTATTAGTTGTCAGTGAAAATGATAGTTCTCAAGAACTTTTATTTTTAATTAATTTTACAACATTAATTAAAGTTCCTAAAAAATTTATTCCATTAATGTACGATTATCAAAAAAAATATAATTTAAATCAAAAAATACGTAAAAAAATAGTTAATAATTTTGAACAAAAAAATAAAAAACATTATGAATTTATGCTTGTAAATTTTAGAGTACAAAATAATAATATTAAAAATTATATTAAAAATTTAGATTTATTATATGAAAATATTTATCAACAATTAAATGAATTACAAAAATTAAATGATTTAATTGGTGAATTTAATGATTTTATTTATTTAAATAAAATAAGACAAAGTCAAGAATTAAGTCAGTATGAAAACTTACAAACTAGCGAATCTGTGAAAGAAAATGATTTTGTATATAAAATGATAAAAGAAATAAATAACATTTTAGATATAACATGAAATTTGATTTCAATAGCAAGTTCTAATGATATATTACAAGCAGTTGATATTCAATCAATCAATGAAGAACCAGCATGTCTAGTATTTTCTGGACAAAAGGTAGCGTTTGCAAATAATATATAATAAAAAGTTTTAAACTTATAAATAGTGTATATTTTCCAGATAATAAATTATCTGGATTTTTAATTATTTATTAATTAATAATTTATTTTATA
>NZ_JALMUW010000043.1:0-9621 GCF_023846195.1 Spiroplasma endosymbiont of Lariophagus distinguendus | reverse complement strand
CATTCTGTTTTGTATGATTATCATTATTTAGTTTGTCTTTTTGAGTTCAAGTAAATTCATAATTTTTTACCTTACCATTTTCTTTGTTTTTTTTAAAAAAAACATTTATATTAGAAATTTTATTTATTTCATTTATTGCTTTTGTTATAGTTTCACGTTCAAAATCAAATCGTCTAAACTTACCATTATAAACATAATCATCAATAGACAAACCAAGTAATTCTTTTAAATCTTTCGTTGTTATGTATCTTTCATTTTGTTTTTTACTTTCATCGCTTCAACTACACAACCATTTATATAAAGTTAAACTATGTTTTGATTTAAAACCTAAAATACTATTTAAATCAACTTTCGTATAATCTTTTATCAATTGTTCTAAAAAAGGCATAAACATCTTAGTAAGTTCTACTTCAAAAAAAGTTTCTTTTGGTTTTCAAACTGATGAATTAATAACTACTCCTATATACTCAGTTCCATAATTATCCACAAACTCAACATAAGTTTTATGAATTAGACCACGAATTAACTTACGATATCTTGGATATCTATTTGTACTTTCCAATTCTAATTTATCAAAAAAATCTAACTTATTTAATTTTATTGTTGTATCATTTTTACTAAAAGAATTAATTTGACCAAAAATTAAATGTAAAACTTTTTCTTCTTCAAGTGTAAATTTAGTATTTATACGTGCTAAAAAATTTGAATAATATATATTTAATTTTCTTACATTTTTAACTGTAAACTTTTTTTCCATAAATTACCCCTTTTAAAAATAAGATAAAATAATTATATCACAAGTACAATTATCTTTATTATTTAAAATCGTACTTGATGTTCCCTCTAACTCGTACTTGATGTTCCCTCTAACTCGTACTTGATGTTCCCTCTAACTCGTACTTGATGTTCCCTCTAACTCGTACCATGAATGAATATATAATGAATATATATGAATTAATTAATGAAGTAAAAATATAATTATTTTATGTCTATTTTAAACATAATTAAATATTTCAATATGATGTTGTTCTATTTTTCAGTTATATACTTGTATTTGTTCATTAACAAATTTTTTCATACTTTCATTTGGTACAAGTCATAGGATTTCTTTTCCATTTTGTAAATATCTATAATAACTATCAAGTTTGTTTTCAAATCTGTCTTTACTTTTTCTAGTTCTTTCAAGTTCAATAATCATTTCTTTATCTTCATAGTGGACTAGTAAATCAGGATATCCTTTTTCTCTTGGACTTTCTGCTTTTAGTTCTTTTTCAGTTTGATAGGAAATTATGTCGCTTTGTTTACAAAGTCATTTGATGAGTAAATCTTGATGAACTAACTCGTTATAATTAATTTTTATGCTTTTACTTTTTTTACCAAGTTTACAATTACCTAATGATGAAATAATATAAATATTTTTTCTAGTTAATTGGTCAACTTTTAATTTCTTTATTTAATTCAGAACAATTATTTCAATCCTCAAATAATGATTGATTTATTTTATTGATAACAGGTTGAACTTTGCACAAAGTATTACGATATAAATTTACTTTTTGAACAAATTGTAAATATTTATTTACTTCTGTTGGATTTAAAATATCATTTAATGATTTTTTTAAATCTTTATTATAAATTTCATAATTAAAACTTTTTTTATTTCATGATAAAAATTTAATAATTTGTTCATGCATTATTTTTTGTAAATTAAAAAAATAATTACTTCAATCTTTTTTATCTAAAAAATATCTAATTTTTTCTAACTGCATGTTTATTTGCTCTTCAAAATGCGATTCACTATTTTCAATAACTACGTTTTGAGGATTTTTATTAAAACAATTAAACAAATCATCTAATAAAATTTTGATAAATTTTCTTTGTTTACAATAAAGAAAATCATCTCTAATTTTTTTATTATATTCAAAAATATCTTTACTTGATAAAAGAATTTCTATTCATTTTTTACCTGATAATTTTAATTTTTTATAATAAAAAATATCATCATAATTTGAAGTTAGAATATATTTTATATTTTCTTTAAATATATTCTTAATAACAAAAAATGACTTATTTAACTCTTGATTAATTTTTAGAAATTTATTTTTCTTTGGATTTAATTTAACAAAATTATTAATATGTTTACCTAATTCAAATTTATTCATAGAATTATACTCTTTTTGTTTTAATAATTTACATTATTTCTTTAATGAGTTCTTCATATGCATTTTTTTGACGTCAATAATGTTTATTTTCTCAAATACTATTTAATTTATTCTCAGTTTTAATAAATGATTTTGAATTTGTTATTACACTTTGTGATAAATTACTATTTAATTTTTCTTCTTCTAATAATTTATAAATTTCAATAGTATCTTCATCTTCTTTTACGTTGTTAAAAATTATTCGTAAATTTGGAACAGTTATATTTTCTTGTCTACAAATATAATTTAAGGTATTTTTTAAATCTAAGATGCCTTTAAAACTCCCAATTCCATTGTTTATAGGTATCATTATCAAATCAGAAATAATTAAAAAATTAATTGCTAATTCAAGAACTGTTGGTGGATAATCAATTAATACATAATCATATTTTAAAAAAACATCATTAAAACTATTAAATATATTTTTGCCAACTTTATATATATTTTCTTTTACATATAAATTATTTAAGATTGTAGATGATTTTGTTAATTCTTCTCCGGCAATGATAATGTCAATGTTTTGATATTTTGTTTTTTGAATAATATTATTAATTCCAACATTAAATCCGCCAAACATTTTTAATAAAGTAACATCTTTTACAATTTTATTTGTATAAAATTGTACAGATAATGTAGCTTGGGGGTCTAAATCAATTAACAATACCTTCTTATTTTCTAAAGCAAATTTATAAGCAACATTCTTACAAAGAGTAGTTTTACCAACTCCCCCCTTTTTATTACAAAAACTAATCATTTTCATCTTCAGTATTTTCCTTTCCATATCGGTCTTCTAAAATAGTTGTCATTAAAGTTGTATAACTCCATCTTTTTTCTTTTGCTTCTTTTCTAAATTTATCAACTAAATATCTACTACAAAAAGTATTTGGTATCATATCTTGTGTTGTTCTTTTTTTAAAATCTTTTGTTTTAGAAAAACTTGAAAGTTCTTTTATTCCATTTTTTTCAAGTAATGCATTCAGTTTTGCCATTTTTTACTCCTTTATTATTTTTAGTATATTATAACAATATTTTAAAAATAAAACATGTTTTATTTTTAAAATATAAATAAAAATGATATTAAATAATATATTTTTATAAAAAATAAAAAAAATAAAACATGTTTTATTTTTAAAATTATTAAAAAAAACTGCACAATTGTGCAGTTTTGAAGTAATTATTATATTTACATTTGTTGTGATTTACTACTAGAACTTTGCCCTTTACTTGTTGAAGCTTCACTGTTTATTTTTGCTTTATCTTTTTCAAATCCAAAAGCATTGGCAACTCTTTCTCGTCTTTCACGTTCGTTTTTTTCTCCTCAAGCTTTATTTGCTTCTTCAGCTTCTTTGTTAAATTTGTCTTTATCTGCTTGACTTAATTTGTCAATTGGTTCTCATGGCATGTTTATCTTCTCCCTTATTATTCTTTTTGAATATTTTTTTCTACCCTTAAAATATCCAAGAAAGAGTATATATTTTTAAAATAAAAAGTGTGTAAAAATAATAAAAAATCACTATTTTGAAAAAATAGTGATTTAAAATTTATTACTTATTGATTATGTAAATAAACATTTTACTTTATTTCAAGTATTAGCTGAAATTGTTGAAGGTTGTAATTCTTGATTATTTACTGTATTACGTATAGATGAATCAAAATTATTAGGATTTAATTGTTCAACACTTGAATTTTTTAGAAAACTATTTGATTTATGATTTATTTTGTTATTACTTATTAGTTTGTTTAGATTATTTTCTGATTCAATATTTGAGTTTTCTAAATAACTATTTGATTTATTACTTATTAGTTGATTTGGAATTTCTTCTTTCCTATTATCAATTTTTTGTTTTAAAATATCATATTGTGTTTGTAATTTAGTTTCTAATTTATCACTTGTTAAATTTTTAATTATTGATTGACGTTCTTTTTTCTTTTTTTCTTTTAGTTCTTCATTTTTACATATTTTATTAGAAATTCATGATCAAACTTTTTTTGATTTTGGTGAAAATAATTCTGCCCCTCCTCTAAGGACTATAGCAATACCAGCAATTACAAGACTCATTATTAATAATGGAGGATGAATAAGATTAATAGCCACTACACCTAAGGGTATTATTAACCAACTAATTATTCATATACCTATTTCTTTTTTAGTTGGTTTTAGTTTAAAATCTTGTTGTTTTTTTAAAAAGTCTTTAATTGGTATCATTTTAAATGATACTTTGTTTTTATTAGTTGAAATATCATTAATTAATGTAATATCTTTTTTATATTCATTGATATTCTCATATGATTTTTTTTGTTTAAAGATTTTTATATCACCATTTGTAAGTTCTTGAAAAAATAGAACTTGCTCTCTAATGGAATTATCAGCATGTTGGAAAGTTGTTATGAAATAAATTTTATTATTAATTGGTAAAATTTCTTCATAAATTTTATTAATACCTGTTTTTTTACTTTGTTTTTCATCATAAATTGTTACAACATTATATTTAAACTTATCAAAATTTACATTGCTTCGTTTTATTTTTAATTCTTCATTTTCTTTTTTAATTTGTTGAATTTCTTTGTCTTTTTCTTGAATTATTGTTTTAGTTTGTGATATTTTTTCTGTAGAAATAGTATTTAAATCTTCTACAGCATCATAAAATATTTCGTTTTCTGATATTGGATCAGCATTAACTGGTTGATGATTAGCATTATTTTTTTCAACTAATTTAAACGCTGATCCACCATGTCTATTTTTTTCTCTAATCTCAATGTTTGCTACTTTTTTAATATCTTCTATGGATTTATTTTTTGATAAAAAATCATATGTTTGTGATTTAGTCTTATCTATTGTTTCTGCCATTGTAATATCTCCTTTAAACAATAAAACCCATTTACTTTTAAAATAAAGTAATGGGTTAAAACTTATATATTGGATAACAACTACATGTTATCAAATTTTGTGTATTTTACAATTAGTTAAAGTTTTAACAAAAATTCAGTTATAAATTACTTAATTTTTACTTTTTGTTTGTGGTTTTGGTCTGCCATTTAAAATCTTATCAATACTATATCCATGTAAGTTTAATCCACTTTCAGCATTTTTAATGGCATTTTCATATGCTGTGTTTATTTCTGACATATTGGTATTTACTCAATCAATAGTGTCTTTTTGTAATTCATCTAATTTAACATATTGTTGATAATCATTACTTGTAGCTTTTAATAATTTATTGTCTTCTCAAACAACACTTTTTAAATAATTTTTAATATTATGGTTATTTAAAAATTGACTTACTTGTGCTTTGATTTTATTTTCTTGCTCAGTTGTTGCAAAACCACGAGAAGCAATATTTGAAATATCATTTATTCATTTATCTTTGTTATTATTGATAAATATTTGATAGTTATTTATTCAATTTGAATAATTATACGGACTTCTCCCCACATGTACTTGTGGAGGAAACAATGAAATTGAATGAGTTCAACAATACTTTTCAAACAGAACAAGATTGTTTGAAATATATAGTAAGTTTGAAGGAAAATAAATGTATCAGGTGTTATTGAACAAATTTGAATACTTCTGATTTAAGAAGAATAAGATGTTTGAAATGTCATCAAACATTTAGTATTCTTCATGGCACCATTTTTTACAAGTCACAAATACCTTTGAAATCTTGGTTTTATCTCATCTTTAGATGAATAAACACCAAACATGGAATTCCATCAACTGATGTTGCAAAAGAATTGGGGGTAACTTTGAAAACTGCTTGAAGAATGGGTCATAAAATCAGAACTTGTATTGCCAAACAAGAATCACAATTTATTGTTGAGGGCATAGTGCAAATGGATGAAATGTATCTTTCACATATGGGTTTTAAAAAACAAGGAAGATCCTTGGTGAATAAAACCTTGATTGTTGGTATTTATGAAAAAACAACCAATAAATTAATTGTGAAAGTATTGAAAAATGCAAAAAGTAAAAATCTTTTGCAGTTTGCAAGAAACCACATTTCTTCAAAGTGTCATGTACATACTGATTTTTGAAAAGGATATTGCGATTTTAAATCGGTTTTCACTAAGCATGAAACAGTCAATCATCAAGATAGCTATGTTTCAAAAACTGGTGTAAATACCAACCAAATTGAATCAGTTTGAAAACATATAAGAAGAACATTTAAAACACATATCAAAGTTGCAAAACATCATGTTCATTTATATGCAAAAGAAGCTGCATATAAATTCAATAAGATACCTAGTTTTGAAATTGTAATGCTATGTTTGATTTAAAAATGTGGGGAGAAGTCCGTAGATAGGCTTTTCTCAGCATTTATGTGATAAAATTTAAAAATAGTACATAAAGGGAGAAAAGCCTAATTATATAATGTTGATTTATTAACTACATTACTATCATTCACATTTAATTTATTTTTTAAATCAGATAATTGATTTTTATAATTATCTAAAATTTCATTTGCTTTGTCATTTATTGTTTTTACTAATAAAGATTTGTTAATTCCATCATCAAATTTTGGTTCATTACTAATGTCATATATTAAAGGTTTTAAAAATGCTGTATAAGAAGTAATTTGATTTTTAATTTCACTATCAAAACCTTTTCCATTAGTTTTTATAGTTTCTTCAAAAATTTTATCAACAAAATTTTCATATTGATGTAATCAACCCATTGCTTGTTGTTTTTGTGTAGGATCATTTAAATTCACAGTAACATTAAGTTTTGTTTTAAGTTTCTCTAATTCACTATCATTGAAAGTTCCTGTAAGCTTTCAATTGTTTTCACCAAGTTCTAAATAACTATCGTATGTATTACCAACAACATCCACTAAATGTAAATGATATATACCATCTCTTTTTATTGACAAATTCTGATAAGCATTTTGATGTGTTCCGGTTTCTGTAAAATCATTTGTAGTATCATCAACTGTTCCTTGTACAAAATAACTATTTCGATAATCAATTAATTTATCATTAATTGCTAAATATAAATTTGCAGGATGTAAACTACCAACTTTGCTTTTTATTTGAATAATATTAGCACCATCTGTATTTCCATCATTTGAAACTAAACCGCTATACAATTGTGTATCATCAATATTGGTAGTGTAATCTAATTCATTAATTTGATTTTTAATGAAAAAAACAAAATTAATTGTTCCGGTTTTATTGCCAGACAATACTTTATATTCATCTTTTAAAATCAAAACTAAATGATGTTTTCCAACAAGTATATTTAAATCTGTTGTAGGAATTGTAATGTTTTTATTATGAACATCTAGAATAAAGTAGACACAGAATTGTAACCTTTGTGTTAAAAATACTTTAAGGAAGGTGTTCATTTTTTTATGGCTAAATGATTATCAAAAGAAGAAAAGTTAAAAATAATAAAAATAAGTAAAATTAAAACAATTGATAAAACCGCATTAGAGTATGGTATTGGTCGATCATCAATAAAAGAATGAATTAAAGCATATAAATTATTAGGTGAAAAAGGTTTAGAATATGGCAATGGAATTCGTGCTAAAAAAACCAAAAGAACAGGTCGACCCAAATCTTTAAATTTTAATGAAATGACAAAACAAGAATTAATTGAATATGGCTTTTCTCAGCATTTATGTGATAAAATTTAAAAATAGTACATAAAGGGAGAAAAGCCTATAATAATTATCGACCTCAAATAAAATTAAAAGGAATGAGTCCAATCGAATATCGATTAGCTCATTCCAAATTAACAAATAATTACTTCATACCTATAAATTTAACACTTACAAACGCTATTTTATAAAATTTAATAAAAGGTTACTTTTATTGTCCACTTTTCTTGACAAGTTCAAATTAAATACTAGCTTACAAATGGTTGTTCTTTCCTTTATTTCAATTTTATTAAAAAGATCCTAAACAGGTTCTTATAAAATGATAACTTTATGAATTAACAAAATTTATAATTTAAAATTAAAATTTCATATTGTATATAGATATATGAAAAATATGAGTTTAAAAGCTAAGGTTCGCATAAAAAAATTTGATTATAGAACTAAATCAGGAAGTTTAAGATATGATAATTTATTAAAACGTGATTTTTCAACCACTGATTTAAATCAAAAATTAGGTACTGATATAACTTATTTATTAACTAATGGTAAAACATATTATTTATCAATTGTTAAAGATTTTCATAATAATGAAATATTAGATTATAAAATAAGCTCAAGTTTAGATATGACATTTGTTGTCCAAAATATTATTCAAGCTTGAGTTAATGCTCAAAAACCTAATTCATGAATTTTGCAATCAGATCAAGGATTTCACTATACAAATCCTTCATATAAAACTTTATGTGATGAATTAAAAATAAAAATTTCAATGTCTAGAAGAGGTAATTCTTGTGATAATGGTGCTACTGAATCTTGATTTGGAACAATGAAAACAGAATTTCTATATCAAATTCCAAGAAAAAATAGAACTATTGAATGAATACAAGACAACTTACCTAAATATATTTACTTTTATAATAACCATCGACCTCAAATCAAATTAAAAGGAATGAGTCCAATCGAATATCGATTAGCTCATTCCAAATTAACAAATAATTACTTCATACCTATAAATTTAACACTTACAAATACTATTTTATAAAATTTAATAAAAGGTTACTTTTATTGTCCACTTTTCTTGACAAGTTCAAACATTATTTGCAAACAATGGTTTTAAATTACTTGTACTTGTTCCTACTAATGCACTAAGAGTGATTGTAGTTAGTAAGTTCTTCATTTTATTTATTCTCCTTTAATTGTTTCAATAATTTTCTACGTGCTCTTTTTTGTGAATTTATTTTATTTTTATTTAATTGATAATATGCACGCCTTTTTTCATTAATTCTTTTAGAATTTAGTTTTCTATAATTCTGCATATATTCTTTTGAATATATTTTATTTTTTTCTTTAACTTCTGGATTTTTTCAATATTCTTTTGAATATTTTGCTAATTTTTCTTTATTTTTCAAATAATATTTTTGTCTTTGCTCTTTTAATCTTTTTCTATATTCAGGATTATTTTTATTTTTTTCTCGATATTTTTTTATGGAAATTTTTTGTTTTTCAGTCATTTAAAACTCCTTAATGTATGTTCATTTTTTTAAAATAATTTAGATTAGAAATATCTTTATGTTTTTCACATGGCATAAAATAACCTTTTTCCTTATCATCAGAAATTCTAAAAGTTGGTGCACATTCATCACATTTAAATAATTCTGCTATTTGGTCTGCTTCTTCTTTTGTCATTAAACACTCACTCCTTTTTAGGTATATGCTTTTATTTGGCTCGTATTTGCTGTTTTTAGCGATGTTTTGATTTTAATTACCATCAATATTGTCTAGAAGCATTTGTGTTTGTATATCGTTTAAAGATTGGTGTTTATTAT
>NZ_JALMUW010000042.1:0-9755 GCF_023846195.1 Spiroplasma endosymbiont of Lariophagus distinguendus | reverse complement strand
TTTTTTTGTTATCTCTAATTCTAAAATGTTTGATATAGTTATAGTAATAAAAAATATAATAGAGATTTTTAAAAGTATTAATAATTTTTTTGTATATTTTTCAATAAAAAAATCACTAATATCACTATTAGTTGCGTTATCTTTTATACAAATTTTATAAAAAATTATAGTTAAAGTAGTTGTATTATTAAATACTTCACTTACTTCTTTTTCAATTTCTTTTGTTAATTTTTTATTTATTGTTATTAGTGGAATTTTAATTTTATGATGTGTATCATAAAATTCTTTTATTAATGTTTCTAAATCCATATTTTTTGTTTTATTAAATTCATTAGCAATTTTTTCATTAGTCAAAAATGTAATAAATTTTTGATCTAGAAACCCATTGACTGTTGTATAAAAATATATAATTTTTTCTATTAAAGTTTTGAATATATATTCACAAAAAACTTTAGTATATTCAGTGGGATCTGGTAAATAATTAGTAGATATTTTTAACATATTATTGTTCCTTTCAAAATCATTAAATTTTATGTATATAAAATTTCAATACTTATTATAGTTAACACTTTTGAATGTTAACAATTAAATATTATTTTATATTATATAAAATTACAATTGTTAATAAGTGGTTGAACATTAAATTTAGTTATTAAGAAGTTAATATATTTTCATTATCATTAAATTAATTTTTATTTTAAAAAGTGATAATCTTTTTATATAAAATAGGAGGTAATTTATTGAAATATGTAATTGTTATTATGAAAATTGTAATTGAAATTTCTGCAAAAAATAAGATTACGATTAAAAACACAAAAATTCCTAAAATTTATATAGTAAATTTTTGAAGTATAGTTTAATTATTAATTATACTTTTGGTTAGTTAGTATTTTATATATTTTAAATTTTATTATTTTCTATTATATAATGTTTAAGTATAAAAATAAGACAGTTAAGAATAAGTAATTATTTAATTATTATTGTATTACTTTACTAAAAGTAATATTAATATTAATTTTTAAAATTATAGATAGTATTTTATATTTAATAACGGACTTCTCCCCACATGTACTTGTGGAGGAAACAATGAAATTGAATGAGTTCAACAATACTTTTCAAACAGAACAAGATTGTTTGAAATATATAGTAAGTTTGAAGGAAAATAAATGTATCAGGTGTTATTGAACAAATTTGAATACTTCTGATTTAAGAAGAATAAGATGTTTGAAATGTCATCAAACATTTAGTATTCTTCATGGCACCATTTTTTACAAGTCACAAATACCTTTGAAATCTTGGTTTTATCTCATCTTTAGATGAATAAACACCAAACATGGAATTCCATCAACTGATGTTGCAAAAGAATTGGGGGTAACTTTGAAAACTGCTTGAAGAATGGGTCATAAAATCAGAACTTGTATTGCCAAACAAGAATCACAATTTATTGTTGAGGGCATAGTGCAAATGGATGAAATGTATCTTTCACATATGGGTTTTAAAAAACAAGGAAGATCCTTGGTGAATAAAACCTTGATTGTTGGTATTTATGAAAAAACAACCAATAAATTAATTGTGAAAGTATTGAAAAATGCAAAAAGTAAAAATCTTTTGCAGTTTGCAAGAAACCACATTTCTTCAAAGTGTCATGTACATACTGATTTTTGAAAAGGATATTGCGATTTTAAATCGGTTTTCACTAAGCATGAAACAGTCAATCATCAAGATAGCTATGTTTCAAAAACTGGTGTAAATACCAACCAAATTGAATCAGTTTGAAAACATATAAGAAGAACATTTAAAACACATATCAAAGTTGCAAAACATCATGTTCATTTATATGCAAAAGAAGCTGCATATAAATTCAATAAGATACCTAGTTTTGAAATTGTAATGCTATGTTTGATTTAAAAATGTGGGGAGAAGTCCGTAGATAGGCTTTTCTCAGCATTTATGTGATAAAATTTAAAAATAGTACATAAAGGGAGAAAAGCCTTTAATAATTAGGTAGTTTAGTTTTTCTTAATTATGTTTTTATATAGAAAAAACCATTATCAATATATAATATCTTTATCTTTAAGATTATTATTGTCTTGATATATTATATTAGGTATAATGTAAAAGACTATAAAAATTATAAGAGATTTTATTTTATATAAATTTAATTTATTATTAATATAATAGGGGTGATTATGTGGAGAAAGATAAAGATATTATGAACATTATTAAAAAAGCATTATCAGAAAGTATTTTATCTGTACCAGGTGTTGCCAATATTTATGAAAAAGATAATAATTATGGAATTAAAGTTAACAAGTCTGATTTAGGTTGAATTATTGATATTAATATAGTTTGTTTTTTTAATAATAATATTTGAAATATTATGAATCAAACTCAGAAAAATTTAAAATATATTGTTGAAAAGATTATTAAACATCAAGACTATATAGTACTTAACATTTTTGTTCATGATTTAATTGAAGAATAAAAGAAAATATAAGGTGAAATTAAATGAAAAAAATTGATATTAAAACCTTAAAAGTTATGCTTATTAGCGGTGCTAATAATCTTTATAATCATCATTTTGAAGTTGATAAATTAAATGTTTTCCCAGTACCTGATGGTGATACTGGAACAAATATGAATTTAACAATGATGAATGGTATAAAAGAATTAAATGGCAAAGAATATGATAGTTTAAAAACATTTGCTACTACTTTTTCTCGTGGTTTAATGATGGGTGCGCGTGGTAATTCTGGAGTTATTTTATCTCAAATTTTTCGTGGTTTTTTTCAAACTATAAAAACAAAAGATTTAAAAAATGATTTCATTAGTAATGAGGATTTATTAAAATCTTGAAAAAGTGCGCAAGATTATGCATATCGTGCAGTTATGAAACCAGTAGAAGGTACTATTCTTACTATTATTAAAGATGGTGCTAATTATATTAATGAATTAGAAATAACAGGCAAAGATTCGCTTTATATTTTTGAAAAATTACTAGAAGGAATGAATGAATCATTAAAAAGAACACCTGATTTATTGCCAATTTTAAAAAAAGTAGGAGTTGTTGATTCGGGTGGTGCTGGTTTAGTTTATATTGTTGAAGGTATGGTGTATGGTTTAAAGCACGGTAAAGCTATTTCACCAAAGAAAAAATTAGAACAACAAGATACAGCAAAATTAGAAATGGTTTTAAATCAAGAAAACTTTGGTTATTGTTCAGAAGTTATTGTAAAACTAAATAAAGTTAGTAAGTTAGATTTTAATTTAAGCAAAACACGAACTGATTTAGAAACAATGGATGGTCAATCAATAGTTTTAGTAGATGATGAAGATTTAATCAAAGTTCATGTTCATACTTTAAAACCAGGTCAAATTTTAAATTATTTTCAGAAATTTGGTGAAATTTTAAAAGTAAAAATTGAAAATATGACCGAACAGGCAAAAGCACATACACAAACTATTAAACCAATTCGTAAATTAAATAATAAATTTGCTTTAATTGCTGCTGTTCCTGGTAGAGGAATTGAAACCTTTTTTAGAGATGAATTAAAGGTTAACAATATTATTATGTATTCAAAAAGAATTAATCCATCAACAGATGACTTTTTAAAGGCAATTGAAATTGTCGATGCAAAAAATGTCTTTATTTTGCCAAATGATAGTAATTTATTTTTAGCAGCAGAACAAGCAAGAAAATTAGAAAAAAAATCAAAAGTTTTTGTATTACCTGCTAAAAATATTGCTCAAGGTATGCGTGCCGCTTTAAATTTCAATCCTGAATTAAGTGCAAAAGAAAATAATAAAAATATGTGAAGTGAAATTAAATATGCTGCTTTTGGTTATGTAACAGTTGCTGATCGTGATGTTGAAATAGATGGTATTAAAATTGGAAAAAAACACTTTTTTTCTGCTGTTAGTTTTCGTAATAAAGATGGTAAAGAAAAAATTATTGCTTCAAACGAAAATTTATTTAATGTAATTAAAGTATTGTTTACTAAATTAATTTGAGATGGTGCAGAAATAATTACTATTTTTAAAGGTAAAGGTTATTCAAAAGATCAAATTAATTTTATGAAAAAAATTTTAGATGAAGATTATGATATTGAATATGAAATTGTTGATGGTGATCAAGAAGTTTATAACTTTCTTTTCGTAGTGGAATAATACTATGTTATAATATTGTAGACTCTATTCAAATAGTTAGAAAGGAGAAGATTATGACTAATTTATTATTATCCTCAGTTAATCCAAATGATCCAAAGACTTGATCAACTAGTTTAATTGTTTTAGCAAGCTTAGTAGCTATTGTTGGTGTAATTTTGTTTGTTGTTACTATGATTTGATTTTTCACTTGAATTAAGTATTCTTGATTCCATCGTGAAAATAGTGCTAATTTAACTGGTGGCGAGTTATCTCAAAAATATTTAAAAACATACGGTATTAATGCAAAAAGAATAAAATTTAAGGGATTTGGTAATATTAATAGTATTACTGTTGAACCTAGGTTTTTTTATTTAAGGCCATATTTATTTAATAATGGTAATTTTACTTTAAGACTATTACCATGAACTTATCACCGTCGTTCTATTTATACTTTAGCAATGGCAATGGAAAGTACTTGGGCAGTAAGTAGTTCAAATAGTAGTCGTTTTAATACTTTTTGATGAGATTTTTCTCGTAAAATAACATTATTTTTTGTTTTAATTTCTTTTGCACTTGCTATTCTATTTGCTCTTTCACCTGCTAATTCTTGAATTACTTTATCAGCAGCGAGCGCCAATATACTTTCAATTGTTTTATCAATTTTAGGTAGTATTTTATTAATTCTTTTTTCTTCAATGCAAATGATTTTTTATGCTAAATCAAGAAAAGAAATTTGTCAAAATCTTGTTGGTATTTTAAATGAAAAAGAAATACGTGCTATTAGTTGAATTTTCCAAATTAAGTTTATTTATTACTTGATTCGTATGATTTATGAAATATTACAACTTATTTTACGTATTGTGATGTACACACAGCAAAATGAGAAATAATAAAAATTTGTACCTAAATTTGAACATCTAGAATAAAGTAGACACAGAATTGTAACCTTTGTGTTAAAAATACTTTAAGGAAGGTGTTCATTTTTTTATGGCTAAATGATTATCAAAAGAAGAAAAGTTAAAAATAATAAAAATAAGTAAAATTAAAACAATTGATAAAACCGCATTAGAGTATGGTATTGGTCGATCATCAATAAAAGAATGAATTAAAGCATATAAATTATTAGGTGAAAAAGGTTTAGAATATGGCAATGGAATTCGTGCTAAAAAAACCAAAAGAACAGGTCGACCCAAATCTTTAAATTTTAATGACATGACAAAACAAGAATTAATTGAATATATTGAGGCAATGAATGATATAAAAAAGTATTTAGAAAAATCGACAAAAAAGAAGAAATATTTTGTGATTTTCTCCTTGAAGAAAAAATATCAGATTAGTTATTTATGTTGATTGCTAAATGTTTCAAAATCAGGATATTATAAGTGAATTAAGAATGGAATGAATGAATTTAATAAATGAGATACATTTTTAGCTAATATAATTAAAAATATTTTTTATGAATTTCAAGAAATTTATGGTTATAAAATGATAACTTTATGAATTAACAAAATTTATAATTTAAAAGGCTTTTCTCCCTTTATGTACTATTTTTAAATTTTATCACATAAATGCTGAGAAAAGCCTATCTACGGACTTCTCCCCACAGTTTTAAATCAAACATAGCATTACAATTTCAAAACTAGGTATCTTATTGAATTTATATGCAGCTTCTTTTGCATATAAATGAACATGATGTTTTGCAACTTTGATATGTGTTTTAAATGTTCTTCTTATATGTTTTCAAACTGATTCAATTTGGTTGGTATTTACACCAGTTTTTGAAACATAGCTATCTTGATGATTGACTGTTTCATGCTTAGTGAAAACCGATTTAAAATCGCAATATCCTTTTCAAAAATCAGTATGTACATGACACTTTGAAGAAATGTGGTTTCTTGCAAACTGCAAAAGATTTTTACTTTTTGCATTTTTCAATACTTTCACAATTAATTTATTGGTTGTTTTTTCATAAATACCAACAATCAAGGTTTTATTCACCAAGGATCTTCCTTGTTTTTTAAAACCCATATGTGAAAGATACATTTCATCCATTTGCACTATGCCCTCAACAATAAATTGTGATTCTTGTTTGGCAATACAAGTTCTGATTTTATGACCCATTCTTCAAGCAGTTTTCAAAGTTACCCCCAATTCTTTTGCAACATCAGTTGATGGAATTCCATGTTTGGTGTTTATTCATCTAAAGATGAGATAAAACCAAGATTTCAAAGGTATTTGTGACTTGTAAAAAATGGTGCCATGAAGAATACTAAATGTTTGATGACATTTCAAACATCTTATTCTTCTTAAATCAGAAGTATTCAAATTTGTTCAAACACCTGATACATTTATTTTCCTTCAAACTTACTATATATTTCAAACAATCTTGTTCTGTTTGAAAAGTATTGTTGAACTCATTCAATTTCATTGTTTCCTCCACAAGTACATGTGGGGAGAAGTCCGCTTATTTATTAACTAATGGTAAAACATATTATTTATCAATTGTTAAAGATTTTCATAATAATGAAATATTAGATTATAAAATAAGCTCAAGTTTAGATATGACATTTGTTGTCCAAAATATTATTCAAGCTTGAGTTAATGCTCAAAAACCTAATTCATGAATTTTGCAATCAGATCAAGGATTTCACTATACAAATCCTTCATATAAAACTTTATGTGATGAATTAAAAATAAAAATTTCAATGTCTAGAAGAGGTAATTCTTGTGATAATGGTGCTACTGAATCTTGATTTGGAACAATGAAAACAGAATTTTTATATCAAATTCCAAGAAAAAATAGAACTATTGAATGAATACAAGACAACTTACCTAAATATATTTACTTTTATAATAACCATCGACCTCAAATCAAATTAAAAGGAATGAGTCCAATCGAATATCGATTAGCTCATTCCAAATTAACAAATAATTACTTCATACCTATAAATTTAACACTTACAAATACTATTTTATAAAATTTAATAAAAGGTTACTTTTATTGTCCACTTTTCTTGACAAGTTCAATTATAGGTACAAATTTTAAATTTAAAATTATATTAAGTTTTATTGATAAAACATTATTTTCAAAACTTTTATAAAATATTCTATTTTAGTAAGTTTTAAAGTTTTGTTTTTTTAATTTTACATTTAATTACTAAACTAATATTTTTCATTTTCATTTATTATTGTATATTTAAAATTTTATTTTGATAGTTTTAAATTTTTAAATATATAATAAAATACACTTATTAATTTAATATATACATATTCATTAGTAATTTTTTGTATATTTATTGCAAAAATATAAAAAAAGGTTTTAAATGTTAACTATGAGAGAGAAAAAAGAATATTTTAAGTTAAGGAGAATACTGAATGCAAAGTAAGTCTGCTATTAATATATATTCAGAAATTAATAAATTAAAAATAGTTTTATTACTTGCTAAAATTTTTATCAGAAATGGTATTGGAGTATTTTATATTAAAAAGTTTGTTGTAATGAGTATTATCCAAGATAAAAAAATATGTTCTTACTTAATCAATCAAATTTTGAAAGAATGGAATTCTAAAAAAGAATATATTATTTCACTAGAAAAATATTTAAAACAACTTTCAGTTCAATAATTTATTAACAAAATAATTACTTGCTGTTAATAAATTTGAGTTAAAAATTAAATATAATAATACATATCCATGTTTATGAAATTACTAATTCTGAATTGTCATGTGGCCAGAGTGTTGCCCATATTGTATATTAATGTTAAATTAAATAAAGATATTAGGAACTGAAAGGAAGAAAACATATCATGGCTATTAATTTAAAAGGCAGAAATTTTATTTGTTTATTAGATTTTACTTCAGAAGAAATCTATTACTTATTAGAATTAGCTGCTAATTTAAAAATTGCAAAACAAAAAGGAATAGAAAAACAGCCATTAAAAGGCTATAGTGTTGCTTTATTATATCGAAAAGATTCATTAAGAACAAGAAGCGCGTTTGAAGTTGCTGCTTGTGATTTAGGAATGCATTCAACATATTTTGATCCAACTAGTAGTAAATTAGGAGTTAAAGAATCAATTATTGATACCGCTAAATTTCTTGGTAGAATTTATAATGGTATTCAATTTCGTGGATATAAACAAACTGATGTTGAAGAATTAGCTGAAAATGCCGGTGTTCCGATATGAAATGGCTTAACTGACTTATATCATCCAACACAAATGCTAGCTGATATTATGACAATTCAAGAGTGTAAAAAAAATAAAGATGTTAAAGGTATTAAATTTGTTTATTTTGGAGATGCTCGTTTTAATATGGCTAATAGTTATATGATTATTAGTGCAAAATTAGGAATGAATTTAGTAATCTGTACTAATAAAAATTTATGACCATATCCTCAACTATTAAAACAATGTCAAGAAATTGCTCAAGAAACGGGTGGTTCTATTATTTTAACAGAAGATTATAAAACAGCAAGTAAAGATGCTGATGTAGTTGCTACTGATGTTTGAACATCTGTATGTGAAGATAAAATTTTATTAAAACAACGAATTAAAGAATTAATGCCATATCAAGTTAATGATGAAAAAATGAAAATTGCAAAATCAGATGTTATATTTTTACATTCTTTACCAAGTTTTCATGATGGTAATACACAAATTACTCAAGATATTGTTAAACAATATGGTGGAACAGGTGAATTAGAAGTTACTGATGAAGTATTTCGATCTTCTGCATCAAAGGTATTTCAACAATCAGAAAATTGTTTACATACTATTAAAGCTGTAATGTTAGCAACTTTGAAAGGATAATATATGAGAGTATATTAATAATGAAAAGAAGTTTTAATTATTTTATTATTTAATAAACTTATTTCCATTAATTAGTTTTTATTATTCTTATTTTAGAATATTAAATATATTAATTAATTGTTTAATAAAATATTAATGTTAGTTTTTATGTTAAGATATTAATAATTAATTTTATTAACTCAAATTAGAAAAATAGGAGTAAATTATGATAAGACAAGAAAGAATATCAGAAGATAGTAGACAACAATTAATATATAATTATCAAGGATTAAATATATGAGAAAAAGTGGGTATTATTGGTAGTGGGTTTTTGCTTAGTACAATACCAGGAATTGGTATAACATATTTATGTAATGAAAAAATTGTTAAAGCACTTGGTAGTAATGAAAATAAATTTTCATTACCAATTCGAATGCTAATTGGTGCTGCTACTAGTTCATTATTAGTATTATTTATTATGGGGCCATTTGTACACAAAAAATTATTTCCTGAATGATATGAAAAGAGAGCAGAAGCAAGGTATATAAATAAAACTATTAGTGAAATTGAAAATTTAAGAAATGATTTTGTAAATATAAATAATAACTGAAATGAAAATAGTACAGTTAGCTTAATGGAAATATTAACAAAATTGAACAATAAAAAAGAAGAATTACAAAATAAAGAAAAACCATTAATGTTTCATTGAGAATTGGAAAGAATGGTAGATAATTTAATTATTGATGTTAATAATCAATTAATTAGATTTGATCCTATTTCAATTAGAGCAATTAATGATATGTTGGATAATTGAGGGTA
>NZ_JALMUW010000041.1:0-9967 GCF_023846195.1 Spiroplasma endosymbiont of Lariophagus distinguendus | reverse complement strand
CCTTTATTTCAGTTTTATTAAAAAGATTCCAAACAGGTTCTTATTATTAAAATAAAGTAAATATTATACAAATTTCAAGTAATTACTAGTATAATGATTTAAGAATAAAAAAGAATAATTAGTACAAATAAAACTTGTTATTTTAAAGGAGAATAATATACATGAATAAAAACTATAAAGATACATTATTAATGCCTCAAACTAACTTTGAAATGCGTGCTAATTTAACTATAAAAGAACCACAACTACAAAAATATTGACAAGACCAAAAAATATATCAACAACTAATTAACAAAAATAAAAAATCTACGAAAACTTTTATTCTTCATGATGGACCTCCATATGCTAATGGTGATCTACATTTAGGACATGCATTAAATAAAATTTTAAAAGATATTATTGTTCGCTATTATAATAGTAGCAATTATTATGCACCCTATATTGCAGGTTGAGATACGCATGGTTTACCTATTGAAACAGCAGTTACTAACTCGGGAATTAATCGTAAAACAATAGCAGTATCAGATTTTAGAAAACAATGTCAAAAATATGCAGAACTGCAAGTTGCTAATCAAATTAATCAATTTAAAACATTAGGATTATTAACAGATTTTGAAGATCATTATGTTACTTATGATAAAAAATATGAATCTGAACAAATTAAAGTTTTTGCTAAAATGGTAGAAAAAAAACTAGTATATCGTAATTTATATCCTGTATATTGATCACCATCAAGCGAAAGTGCCTTAGCTGAAGCTGAAGTTGAATATTTAACAAAAACTAGTGCTGCTATTTATGTTGCCTTTTTACTAAATGATGAAAAAAAAATATTTAACTTACCTACCTCACTAATAATTTGAACAACAACACCATGAACCATTCCTAGCAATCAAATGTTAGCAGTAAATGAAGAATTTACATATAGTATTATTAAAACTAATGAACAACAAAATATTATTGCACAACCATTGATTGATTCTTTTACTAAAGCAAACAACATCACCGATTTTATAATTGTTAAAACAATTTCTGGTAAAGATTTAATTGGATTAACAGCATTACATCCATTATATCAAAGAAAAACTCCAATCGTTCATGGTTCTCATGTTACTATAAATGATGGAACTGGAATTGTTCATACTGCTCCAGCGTTTGGTGAAGAAGATTTTGATTTAGGATTAAAACATAATATCAAAATTCTTTGTCCAATTAATGATCAAGGTCAATTTACAGCAGAAATCAATGATGAACAATTAGTCAATAAATTTTATGATGATACTAATAAAATTATTGTTGAGCGCTTAAAAAATAATGGTACATTAATTGGTATGAAATGATTTAAACATCAATATCCACATGATTGACGAACTAAAAAACCCGTTATTTATCGTGCTACTTTACAATGATTTATCGCTATTGAAAAAATCAAACCATTACTTACTAAAAATATTAATAAAGTAAATTTTGTTCCTGAATGAGCAAAAAAAAGAATGTTATTAATGACAAATAATCGCTATGATTGATGCATTTCTCGTCAACGTGCTTGAGGATTACCAATTCCAATTTTTTACACCGAAAAAAAAGAACCAATCATGGATATAAACCTTATTAATCATGTTGCTGATTTATTTGCTAAACATGGTTCAAATATTTGATTCGAAAAAGAAGCAAAAGATTTATTACCACCTAAATATCAACATAAAGATAGTCCAAATGGTATTTTTTATAAAGAACAAGACATCATGGATGTTTGATATGATAGTGGCGTTTCCCACTTGGCAGTTATTAAAAATAATAATTTACCTTGACCAGCAGATTTATATTTGGAGGGTAATGATCAATTTCGTGGTTGATTTAATTCAAGTTTAACAACAGGAACTATTACTAATAATAGTAGTCCCTATAAAAACTTGCTGGCACATGGTTTTGTAACTGACGCTAAAGGCAATAAAATGTCAAAATCAATTGGTAATGTTATTAGTGTTAAATCAATTTGTGATACTAATGGTGCTGATATTTTACGATTATGAGTAGCCAGTGTTGATTTTACTGATGATACAAGAATTGGTACTGAAATTTTAAAACAAGTTAGTGAAAACTATCGTAAAATCAGAAATATTTTTCGTTTCTTACTAGGTAATTTATTTGATTTAGATATCAAAACTATTGAAAATAAAACAGAAGAAGAAATTATTAATAGTTTATCAGAAGTTGATCAATATATTTTAAATAAATTAAACGGATTAGTGACTAAAATTAATGAAAATTATCAAACTTACCAATTTAATACTATCTATCATTTAATTTTAAATTTTGTTACTAATGATTTGTCTGCTTTTTATTGTGATTTTACTAAAGATATTTTATATGTTAATAGCAAAAATGACATTAGAAGAAAACAAGTACAAATGACAATGTTTTTAATAGTAAAAACTTTAATTGGTTTATTAGCCCCTATTTTACCACACACTACTGAAGAAGCATTCCAAAGTTTAACTAAAAAAGATTTAAACACAAGCAGTGATTCTATTCATTTAAAAAAATTTCCACAACCATGAAATTTAAACAAACCAACAAAACTAATGGAAAAATGAGAATATTTTATTAACTTTAAAAATGAAGTTAATAAAGTTATTGAACAAGCTAAAAAAGACAAAATTGTTAAAACAGCCTTAGAAACAATAGTGACTATTATTTTTAAAGATAATCATAATATCTTATCAACAATTGATGAAAAAGAATTAGCACAATTATTAATTGTTAGTGAAGTTAATATTAATTATAATAATAGCAACGTTAATGACTGAACTATTAATGTTAAAACAAAAGAGGGTACTAAATGTCCTCGCTGTTGATTAATTGTTAATGAAACAAAAGAAGATGTTTGTAATCGTTGTTTTGAAGTGTTATCCTTAATAATGTAAATAACTAATATTAGTTTAGAAAGAAGTAATTATGGAATTTTCTTGATTAGCAATTAAAAATCATTTGAAAACACGTGATTGAAAATGATTAACTAAAATAATTTGTTTTTGTGCAATTATTATTCTAATTGTCACTGATCAAATGATAAAATTAGCAGTACAAAATGGAATAAAAGTTTGTGAAAAATATAAATTCATACCCGGATTTATTAATTTAAAATTTATTATTAATTATGGTTCTGCTTTTAGTTTTTTTCAAAATCAAAAAATCTTTCTAATAACTTTTGCTTTTCTAGTAGCAATTGCTAGTAGCACCTGACTATTATTTACTAAATCTATTAACAGAGCACTAGGTCTCAGTTTTGTTATTGCAGGAACAATCGGTAATTTAACCGATAGATTTTTACATAATGGTGGTGTTATTGACTTTTTATTATGACAACTATTCCCACCATATACTATTTTTAATACTGCGGATATATTTATTACCATTGGTATCACAATTATTATTTTACAAATAATTATTGGAACCATAATTAATGCCTATCAAGAAAAGTTTGGAGAACACAATAATGAAGTCAACAACGGAACATTCACAACAATCATCAATGATAGAAAATCAAAAGATGATAAAACTAACATATCATGAAAACAAAAATATCCGCATCGACAAATATTTAGCAATGATATTAACAGAACATCATTATTCACGAAATTTTATCCAAAATTTAATCACTAATGGGCAAGTAATAGTTAATAATAAAACTATTTCATCAGCTAACTTATTATTAAAAAATAATGATGAAATAAATATTATTATTAAAAATGAAAAAGAGAACACTTTAAAAGCAACTGCAATTGATTTTGAAATAATTTATGAGGATAATGAAATTCTTGTTATTAACAAACCTAATAATTTGGTTGTCCACCCAGGAGCAGGTAATTGAGATAATACTTTAGTTAACGGATTATTATTCCAATCTAAAATTGAAAATATTGATGAAAATAATTTACGTCCAGGCATTGTTCATCGTATTGACAAACAAACGACAGGGTTATTATTAGTAGCTAAAAATAAAATTAGTCATCATATTTTAGCAGAACAATTACAAAAACATGAAATTAAACGAATTTATATTGCATTAGTTCATGGTACAATTAAAGGTAGATCAGGAACCATTAAAGCGCCTATTGCTAGAAGCAATAATAATCGTCTAAAAATGATGGTCAATGAACAAAATAGTAAGAAAGCAACTACTCATTTTACAGTTATTGAGCGATTTAAAGACTATACTTTAGTTCAATGTCAATTAGAAACTGGTCGAACACACCAAATTCGTGTTCATTTTGAGTGAATTGAACATCCAATTGTAAATGACCCTTTATACAGCAAGTTTAAATTGGAAAATGCTAATATTGGACAATACTTACATGCTAAAGTCATTACTTTTACTCATCCCACAACTAAAAAAGTTATGACTTTTGAATGTAATTTACCTGATTTTTTTGAAAATAAATTACAATTATTACGAAAGGAAAGTGTTAAATAATGGATGATAATATTCTAGATATTTTAGGTTTACAATTAGTTGATTATTTTATTAGTCATCAAGATTATCGACCATTTAATGTTCCTAAAGAATTAAAACTACATGTTAAAGGTGAAGTATATCTAACTAATAAAGATAGTAATACTTATCATATCATTAAAATTATTAAAGAAAATAATTTTAATCCTCACCATTTAAAAAATAAAGATGAAGTTTATGAAATTTTACATAAACAATTAGCAGATGAAGGTGTTAAAGATATTCGTTATTTAATGGTTATTTTAAATGATGATAACCAAAACGAAAATCGAATGTCACCAGCGGTTGATGTTATTATTGCTACTAGTGACAAAATTGTTCAAGAATTATCTAAATTTTATCCTAGTATTACTAAATTTATTAAGGTAGACTTACCCCAACTTGAAACTGAAACCGAAAATAATGAAGAGACTAATGAAGATAATGGTACTGGAACTTTAAGTGATAATTGAAAAAAAGTTAATTTTCAAAACCGTCGTTACTTAAGCGAAACATTAAAAAAATGTACTAATGCTAATTTGGCAGTTACCTGATTTCTTTTTATAATTCCTATTATTACACTTGTTGTTTTTCTAGTAATTATAAATCTTAGTCAAGATGATTGATTAGCATTAGATTATAAACAACAACATTTGCTTTTTGGTGCCAATTATCATAACTTAATATTTGGTGCTTATCAATATTGAAGGTGATTAATTTATCCATTTGCTGGTAATGATATAAATCCTTCAGCTCCTATTAATTTAATATTTTCACTTTGAATGTTTTATCGTGTTGGTAGATTTGTTGAAGGATTTTATGGATGATGAAAAGCAATTTTCATTTGAATTGGTGCAATGATTCTAACCGGTATTTTACAAAGTGTTGTTGATAATATTAATATCATGTCAGGATTTTGAGTTTTTCCTGTAATTTCATTAGGAGCAATGTTACCTTTCATTTGAAATTATAAATTATTTAAAACTCCAATTATGAGTCGTTTCTTTACAACTATTTTATTAATGTTAATATTTTGATTTATAACTGATCAACAAGTAGTGACATTATTATATTGAATGATTGCTTTTGTCACAGGATGATTATTTGCTTCTTTAATCGGATATCATAATCGTAAAATAACTGTGTATTATGCTTTTAGTCCAATTGCTATTGGTTCATTAGTATTATTTGCTGGTTTACTTTGGGGTTTAAATAATTATTATCCTGTTGATGATAATAATTATACTTTAGAAGTATTAAAACAATATCAAAAACTTGGTCTAATTAGTCAAAGTACTATTAATAGTATTATGCTTAATTACTTTCACATACAAGTATAAAAAAAATTCTATATTTTTTTTAATGCATCAAATAAATACTTTTCTTCCTCTTTTGTAAGAAGATTAGTATTAATAACTATCTGTCTACTATTAATATCAATAATTTTAAAATCTATAGCAATATATGAATAATTATTAAAATTAATTTTTAATCTTTCTGATCATTCAATTATCATAAAATTATTCATCATTATTTCATAATATTCTTCTAAATGAGGATTAATTAAACGATAAGCATCCATATGAATTAAATTTCATTCATATTTAGTTTGATACTTATTTCAAATAATAAAAGTTGGTGAATTAATAATATTTTTAACTCCAAGTAAATTACCAATTAATTTAGTAATTTGCGTTTTACCACTACCAAGCGGACCATTTAATAATAAAATTAAATTTGGTTTAGCAATTTTAGCAATTATTTTGGCAAGAGTATTAGTGTCATCTAAATTTTTTAATATATATACTTTTTTTTTCATAATAACCTTCTTTGATAATTATTTTATACTTTACAAACTATTATACAAAATAATAACTTATTTTCTAAATTATTATTTTTCTTATTTAAAAGTTATTACTGCTCATATGTTTCTTTTTTAACTACTACTTTTTCTTTACTTCTTACAAAAAATCATTGATAAAAACCAAAACCAGAATTACCAAGAGCAACAATTCACATTAATAAAAGATTTACATCCAAACGATTATGAGCAACTCCCGAATACATAGCTATTTGAAAAATATTAACAATTATTCAAAAAATTCATTGTTCACGAAAACGTAATAACATTAGTATTTGCGCAACAATACTTAAAGAATTAGTTAATGAATCTAGAATATGTGGTAAAACTTGTTGAAAAGTATTACCATCAAAATCATATTTTCCTAAAATTACACGTGAAAATTCAGGAATTTCAAAATAAAAAAATACTGATAAAACAATTGCAAAGTAAATAGTAACAATACTTGTTTTTAAATTTAAACGTTTAGAAATTATTTCTTGTTGTGAATCTAAATGAAATTTCCATAAACTATAGCCAATAAATTGAAAAGGCAAAAAGAAAAATAAATTCAACTGCATATCACCAACATAATCTCAAACTAAAGCAATACAACCATAAATACTAACAGCAAAAAAGCCTCAAAAAAAATTAGAAATTTTACCAAATGAAATTAAAATTATACAAATAACATTAGTAAAAGCAGCAATACCATTTAAGAATAATAATACTTGCTGTCAAGGATGATAAGCTTGACGATTTACAATAGTTCAAACCGAAGGATATAAATTAGGATTAATAAAATGATTCAAATCAAAAAATGTATTTCATAACATAAAAATCCCTAAACAAATAATAGCTACTTTAGCAGAAAATGGAATTTTATTAAGATCTTTGGGTATTGATAATAAAAATTCTTTTATATTTTTCTTTCTTTTTATAAATCTAAATTTTATATCTTTAAACATATTTTCTTCCTTTTAAATTTATTTATTTATGTTCACTAATGTATTATTCAATCGTAATTTTCCATAAATTGCCAATGTAAGTGCATCATTAACTTTATCTAGTTCACTCTCATTAATGAAAATACCATTAATACCATTTTCACCAATACTACCATCACCTTTACCAAAATAACTTAACTTTAAATCTAAATTCAAACTAGATAAATCAACAGCATAAAAATGTCATATTTTTATTGAAGTTTTATTAGCATAGTAACTACCAAGTCTATAAATACAATCAAGTTTTAAGCTTCTAATATTAATTCCTGTCTCTTCTAAAATTTCATTGTTAACAGTTTCTAGTGATGATTTACCTAATTTACAACCACCTGTTAGAGTACTAAAAAATGATATCTTTTTATTTTCAAATAAAGGATTCTTTTCTTTCATTAATAAAAATCAATATTGATTGTATTTATATACAAAAGGTAAAACTGCAACTCCTTCATTATTACATCATGGTTCACTAACACCTGTCATAAAGCCATTAGTAATTAACTTTAAAAATTTGCCCATAATAAACCCCCTTTACTATAAGTAATATTATAACATTAACTTAAAATTCAATTTGAAATTTTATACTAACTAAAAATAAAATTTATCCCAAATATTAATGAAAAAAATCATAAATAATTCCCTACTAAGATAATAGTTAATATATAATTTATTTATTATATAAAAATAAATAGGAGGAACAATAATGATTTACACAATTAATAATTTATTTATTAATAGTAACGATAAAACTAAAAAAATACCAACACAAGTAACTGTTAACGGTTGGGTTCGTTCTAATCGAAATAGTAAAAAAGTTGGGTTTTTAGATTTAAACGATGGTTCTTCAATTAATAACTTACAAGTAGTATATGATCCAAATTTAGAAAATACTAACAATTTAACTAATGTTACTACTGGTAGTGCTGTTACTATTACTGGTAATTTAATTTTAACACCAAATGCGAAACAACCATTTGAACTAAAAGTAATTACTGCTACTGTCTACAACATATGCGCTAATGATTATCCAATCCAAAAAAAAGAACATACAAATGAATTTCTTCGTGAACATGCACACTTACGTGTTCGTACTAATACTTTCTTGTCATTATTTAGAATTCGTGATCAAGTATCATGATCTATTCATAATTTTTTTCATAATAATCAATTTATTTACCTACATAGTCCTCTTATTACAGCTAATGATGCTGAAGGTGCTGGTGAAAATTTTATTGTTACTACTATAACTAATGATAAATATGAAAAGGATTTTTTTGGGAAAAAAGCCTCATTAACTGTTAGTGGTCAGTTAAATGCTGAAGCCTACGCTCAATCTTTACAAAAAGTTTATACATTTGGACCAACATTTCGTGCTGAAAAATCTAATACTACACGTCATGCAGCAGAATTTTGAATGGTAGAACCAGAATTTACCTTTAGTAATCTACAAGATAATATTATACTAGCCCAAAAACTAATAAAAACTGTTATTAGAGATGTTCTAAATAATTGTAATTCTGAATTAAAATTTTTAGAACAAAAACAAGAAACTAAAAATGAACAATCACTAATTGAAAAATTAGAAAAAATTGCCGATTTTAAATCTGATTTTAAAGTTATTACTTATACAGAAGTAATTGAATTACTTTTAAATGCACAAAAAAAAGGAAAAAAATTTGAATTTAATGAAATTAAATGAGGAATTGATTTACAATCAGAACATGAAAGATATTTATGTGAAGAAATAACTAAACAGCCAACTTTTGTTATTAACTATCCACAAACCATCAAAGCTTTTTACATGAAACTTAATCCAATTGATAGTAATTATCCACAACAAAAAACAGTGGCAGCTATGGATTTATTAGTGCCAGGGATTGGTGAATTAATTGGTGGTTCTGTTCGTGAAGATAATTATGAACAATTACTAAAAAATAAAACCCAATTCAAAATTGAGGGTAATGATCTACAATGATATTTTGATTTAAGAAAATATGGATATGCACCAAGTGCTGGTTTTGGTTTAGGTCTAGAAAGATTTTTAATGTTTATTACTGGTATTAATAATATTAGAGATGTTATTCCTTTTCCTCGTACACCAAATAACTTATTATTCTAAAATAATAATATTTTAATAATATCTTTTTAAATTAAACTTATAATGTTATTTAAAACTCCTATTACTACATTAAAATCCAACATAATATATAATTAATTTAGTATTAAATAATTATTAATAAGTTAAAAAAAGAAAGGATATTTATATGCCAAAGTCATATGAAATTATAAAAACAATGTAAAAAATAATTAATATAAGTAAAAATTGATTTATCAGCTTTTAAATTAAAAAGTAAACGTTTAAATTTAGAAATAATGATTGATTATAATCAAAAAGATCTAATTAATGTTCAACACTCAATTTACAATAGTTCAAAAGCAACCATTTTTTCTAAAGAATTACAAGAATTTTTAAAAAATGCTTACCATAATGCAGTTGCATCTAAAAAAATAGATATCCCATGAGTAATAACAGCAACTTTTAATTTACCAAATTCATCATATATAACTGAAATTAATGACTTAAAAAATAAAATTATTAAAGAAGGTATAACTATTAAAAATGATGTGGAA
>NZ_JALMUW010000040.1:0-10019 GCF_023846195.1 Spiroplasma endosymbiont of Lariophagus distinguendus | reverse complement strand
TAAAAAATTATACATTGAAGCTAAAATTGGATTCATAACAAATATTATAAGTATTATTTGAAGTGTAAATTATTACAATTATTTTAGCTACAGCAAGTAGTGTTATTTTTAACAGTTTTACAAAATATGATCACACTTCATTAACATCAGGAGTTAGTACAATATTTATTGTTGGATTGATTTTTGGACTTTTAATTGCTATTGGATTTTTAATTGCAATAATTATCATGTGCAATAACGTTTTAAAAGGAAATGCTAATAGTGGTTTAGCTGTTGGAATTGTAACTTTAGTTTTAGCAGGTTTTTCTTTAATAGCTATGTTTTCATCACATTTTAATTTTATTAGTGGTATTAATATTATTTTTTTAGGACTTAATATTGCTTCAGGTGTATTATTAATTATTGGTAAATATCTTCCAGTTACTAATAAACCAGAAGAAGTAGTTTCTATGGTAAATGAATAATTAAAAATATTTAATAAATTATATAAATAAGGCTTTTAATTTCTAAAGCCTTATTTTATTTTTTTATAATTTAAAACCATAAGGATAAGTAATGATTGGAAAATTTGGTTTATCATCATCATGCTTTTTTTTATATTGTATATTATTAATTCATAAATAAAGGTATTGTAAACCAATACTAATAATTAACAGAAAAATAATAGCAGTAATTAATACTCCTACACCATATTTTTGGTAGTTGAAAAAAAAGTAAGGATAACAAGTATTAATATTTTCTCCTTGTTTAACACGTAATACACCACGAACCATTACCATTACTACATAAAAACAAGGATAAAATAAAATAAATCACATATAAAGTTTATGATGATTTTTTAGTGAATAAAAATCACGTCCACATGATAAAGCAAAATTTAAAATCATAACAATTGGCATAATTAGATTTAGAATTATTGTTTTAAATCATAAATAAATATCAGTTCCATATTTACTTCTTTCTTGGCTATTACTAATGATACCTATTCAAAATACTAACATTGTAATTGTAATATAAATAGTAATGCTTAATAAAATATAAAAACTTGGTTTTGAGTTTTCTTTAAATTTACTTTCAAATAAAAAAGCAAATAAATAAATGAGTACTAAATAATTAGTTTGAGTTGTAAAATAAAAATAATAAATTGCTAATCTTTCAGTTGGTTTATCAACATTAGGAACAATGAAAGCATTGGGATAATTAATAGTAATTATTAAATCAAAAATTAAAAATAAAGAAATAATAAGTAGGCCAAATAAACGTCAAATAAATTTAATAAGATTTCTTTTTTTTAATCGGTATTCACTACTATTTTTTCAATTCATATTTTTTCTCCTATTTATATTAGAATTAAATTTAATTAAATTTTTGATAGGAAATTTAATTTTTTATTATGATTGAATATGCTACTTATTTAGTATATCAAGTTTTTCCTTATCACTATTAATATTTACTAACTGATTATTTAAAACACTTAATAAGTTAAAAAAAATTAACTTATTAATTATTTAATCTTGATTTTTTGCTAATAAAGTTTATTATTAATGTTAAGGATATAATTTTTATCCTTATAATTTTAATGAATATATAAGTAATTATATAAGTATTAAAATTATATATGTTGATTTAACAAAAAGTTTAATAATTGATTATATATCCTTAGTTTTATTTTATTAAAACTAAGATTTTAAGTATTTAATTAAATATGCTTAATTTAATATTATAATTATAAACACAAATAATAGGTAAAAAAGGAGTAATCATAATGACAAATTTCTTATCTTTTAGTTTTTTTAAAACTAAAAGTTTTAAAACAATAAGTTTGGCTTTGGCATTATCTCTTACTAGTAGTTTAATGATAGTTACTAATCATCAATCTAATATTAGTACTGTTAATGAGAGTAACAAACTTTCTGGGTTTCATATTACTGTTAAGGAAAATAATAAAAATTTAATTAGTGAAGCTAATACTTGAAATTCAATTAATAATAATTATGAAGATTTTATTAGATTGCATAAAGAAGTAATAACAGAACAATTTAATGATATTAATAAGGTTAATAATAATCCAAATGATAATCTTAGTAAAGATGTTAATGAGAAATTTAAGAAACAAATTAAAAACAAAGCTAATAATATCTTGCCAGATAATGGTATTAAATATTTTACTGATAAAGTTATTGGTCGTAGTGTTGCTAAACAAAGTTTTAATGATATTGCTAGTTTTGGCTATGTTTATGTTGGTTACCATGATAATAGTTTACCAGCGCAGATTAACAATGGTATTTTTGCAACGGTAAATCCTAGGGCAGATTTTAATAATTATTTTAGTATTCCTTATATGATTAAACCAAGCGATGATTTTTTAAATAGTCATAAAAGTGTTCAAGATCGGTTAGCAATTTTACCACTTAATAATGGTAATCCCAATGATACTAATCAACCAATGTTAGCTATTTTAGCAAAAAATAAAAATGATAAGAATGAACAATTATTAATAAATGATAAAAATGATGAAGTTTTTGATAATGGTTCAATTAGTTATGCAATATTAAATCATAAACCAGATGATCATTTAAAATCAACTATTTTTAATGTTAGTGTTAAAGATAGTGGTTATAGTAAAACTATTAAGTTAACAAATAATAGTTCAAATATTCAATTTAGTACTATTAGTGATGAAAAAGTTAAAGAAAATCCTGTAATTGTACCTCAATATTTAGTTCAAAATAATTCACAAGATAATAAAAATACATTAATAGTTATGAATAAAGCTATTGAGAAAGCTAAAGTAAATATTAGTGATTCACAACAACATTGACTAAAATGAAAAGTTGATTCACAAACTTTACAAAAAGCAAAAAATGATTTGGGAACACCTATTAAAGATGGTGATAATTTAACTCTTAATCAAGGAAGTAATTTTCAAGTTTATTGTATAGGTTTAGATACATCTGACTTACAACGTCAAGCTGCTTCTGAACAATATATTACTGTTTATAGAAGCAATACAAAAATACCTAATTTTCCAAATTGTACTGATTTTTTTGAAAAAACTAATAATTTATTAGCGGGTTTTCAACAATATTTAACTAGTGCTACTAACAATAGTATTAAAATTGAAGATTTAAAAAATAATGCTGCTGGTGAGTTTTTATCATGATTTATTCAATATCAAGGTGATATTACTAAACAAAATTATGTTAATTATTTACAAAGTAATAATTCAGATCGTCCCTGAGATGTTAATATATCATTAACAACTAAAATGTTAGTTAATAATTGAAATATTATTATCATTTGTGGATTCATTATTAGTTTTTTAACTATAATTCCAATAGTTGTTGTTATTATTCGTAAAAAGAAATATTTAAAATAAAGTTTGTTATTTTTAAGTAGTACTTGTTAAAAAACAATATTTTATATAAAAATATAAAATGATAAGTGTAAAAAATGTTATTACTTGTTTTTTCTTTTTAGTGAGTTACAATAAAAATGGCAGTTATAAATGTTTAGAAAATATTTAGGTAATGCCGGTTTTAATTTTATATTTGACTTTAAGTCCTTGTATACTATATATGCTATACAAGGAGTTTTTATATAATTTTAAAATAAAATATATTAAGAAAAAGGAGGCAAAAAATAACAAAATAATATTTAAAAAAAATAATACAATTTCAAATTTTTACTTTTCACAAATATATATTCCTCCCTACAATTATTTTTCAATATTTTTTAAATAATAAATAATAGTAATAAAGTGTACTAGTTTATAAACTAGTACACTTTATTTATAAATTATTTTACATTAAAAATTTGTATCTCTTAAAGCCGCTATTGGTTTATTATTTTTTTTATAAAGGATATTATTATAAAGAGTAAAAAGTAACATCAAAATTATGTATAAGATTAAAATTGCAAAGATATAAATAAAGAAAGTAGTTAAACTTTTATGAAAATCTAAAAATGGATATGGAAATGAATAATCAATTTCTGTTGTTCCTTTTCTTAAAAAACCAACAAAATTTCCTTTAGCAAGTGCATAACCTAAATATACAAACATGTAAATAGAAATAATTGGTATTCAAAGATATGTTTGTTTTCCAAGTTTTCAGTAGTATTTACCAGCAGAAAACATAAAATATAAAATCACTATCACTGGTACTATTAAATGTAATAAAAATGTATTTATAAAATTTAATATGCTAATACTATTACTACTATCTAAATTATTTATCATTGGTTTAAATAATACAGCAAAAAATACGATAAGAGTTACGGTAATATAAACAGTAATTGCTAATGAAAAGCGCCCAAAAACAAATTGTGCGCGATTGTCATGAAAACGATTTGTTAATACAAAACAAAAGAAAAGAAAAACTAAAAAATTTGACTGAATAGTAAAGGTAGAAATCATTGTTCAAATACCAACTCATGGGCCATCTGGAGTTCATAAATTATGAGGATTAGGTGTTCCAACTGTTATTGGTTTATACTCAATTAAAACTATTGCAAATTGCATTATTAGACCTATAACAGCAATAATTAGTCCAGATCAAAGTAAAAAATCAGAAAATTTACTTTTAAATCCTATATTTTTTCCTATTCCCATATGGATCAACTCACAATTCTATATTTTTTCTATTTTAATTACATTATACATGATATTATAATAAGTATGTAAGATATTAGAAAATTATTAATAGCAACTAAATGAAATAATAAGGTGATGTTATGTATCAATTATATTTAGATACAACAAATAACAAATTAACAGTGGTGATTTTGCAAGCTAATAAAATTTTAGCAAGTTCATCATTTATTGCTTGACAAAAACAAACAGAATTGGCAATTCCAACTATTACTAATTTACTTGTAAAATGTAAAATAAAATTAAAAGATATTTCAAAAGTAGTTATTGCAAATGGTCCTGGCAGTTATACTGGAATTAGAGTAGCAATTACTTTTGTCAAAACACTTAAAGTTTTGAATAGTTTTTTAACGGTTTTTACTATTAATAGTTTATTATTACAGGCAGGATTAATAAAATCAATAAGTGTTTTGTCAGCATACAATAATAAAAGTTATTTGGCAGTATGTGATAATGGAAAAATAATTATTCAGCCGCAATTAGTAGATGAAAATGCTAAAATTGGTATTATTAGTGATTTACTAGATTATAAAATAATTGAAAATTTAGAAAAGTGTAATATTGTGGAAAATTTTCAAAAGTTGTCACCATATTTTATCGAAGTAAAAAACATGGAAGATTTGCAACCATATTATATTAATGATCCATTTTCATCACATAATTAAAAAATAATAATATTTAAATATTTTACATTAGTTTAAAAAGGAGTTTTTACATGCTTATCAATGATAATTTTTGATCTAGAGTATCAAAGGAAGAAAATAATTTCACAAAAAAAGAAAAAGTTCTTATTAACTATATTAATAAGAATAGTCAAAAAATGGATCAAGTTACTATTAGTTCTTTGGCTAAAGAAAATACTGTTGGTTATAGTGTTGTTTATAATTTAATTAAGAAATTGGGATTTAAAGGTTATCGTGAATTTATCATTAGTTTAGCTGCGCAAGAAACTACTTTCAAAGCTTTAAATCGTGAGTTTTTTGGTGATCGTAGTGTTTTAAAAGAACATTATAAAAAACTAATGGATTTAAATGATTCAACGATTAATTATGAGGAATTACAAAGATTTATTAATTGAATAGATGATAATCGTAAAGCTTGTATTTATTTAGCAGGTATTGGTCATTCTGGTTTAGGTGCGGAGGATTTATCAAATAAATTATATCGGTTTGGTTTACGATCAATCTGTTTAAATAAAGATGATGATAGTATTTTAATGCATGCTTCTTTAATTATTCCAGAAGATGTAATAATTCTTTTTTCATTATCAGGTAAAACCGCTACTATTGTTGAAGCAGCTAAACTTGCTAAAAAGAATAATGCTAAAATTGCAGTTGTTACATCACAAGATAAAACTGAATTAGTGACTTATGCTGATTGAACATTTAATATTGTTTCTTCAGGACTTTATGAAGCACAAGAAATATTTATTTCTCCATTATTTGCTATTACTTATTTTAATGATTTAGTAACAACATATTTATTAAAATCAAAGCATAAAGATTGATATTTAGAAAATAGAATTAAAACTAATAAAGTAATTAAAAAATTTAATTAATTTTTTAAATAAAAAAACTGTTTTTTTTAAAATAATAATTTAATATTATGTCATGAATATTTATTAAGTAAGGAGATGAAGTATGTTGTCTAAACAAGATGATATTTTGACAGTAGAACACGTTTTTCTTGAATCTGATTGTAAAACACAAGCAGAAGCTTTTCAAGAAATAGCAACTTCTGCTAAAAAATTAGGTTTTTTGAAAAAAAATATTAGTGAAAAATCACTAGTTAATAGTTTTCTACAAAGAGAAGGAGAAGGAACTACTGGTTTTGGTGGTGGTGTTGCTGTGCCACATGCTCGTAATGAAGATATTGTTAAATCAGGAATTTTTATTATGCGTTTTAAACAGCCAATTCCTTGGAAAGCACTAGATGAACAACCCGTTAAAGCAATTATTGCTTTAATTGTGCCACTAAAAAGTGCTGGTAATGAGCACTTGGAAATTTTATCAAAAGTGGCACAAAGATTAACAAAACCGGAATTTCAATCAATATTATTTAATTCAAAAGATAAAAAAGTAATTATTCAATCACTAAATATTAATAATAAATCTAATGTTGAAACTAGTAGTAAAACTATTAGTGAAGATATGAAAGGTTCTTCAAAAAAAACTAAAAATATTATAGCAATTACTGCTTGTACAGTTGGGGTAGCACATACTTATATTGCACAAGATAAATTAGAAATTGCTGCAAAAAATTTAGGCTATAATATTAAAGTTGAAACTCATGGTAGTATTGGTATTAAAGGTGCTTTTACAGCAACTGATATTGCCAATGCTGATTTAGTTATTATTGCAGTATCGGCCGGTGTTGCAGATTTAAAATTAGAACGTTTTAATAATAAACCATTATATAAAGTAGAAATTAGCAAAGTTATTAAAAATCCTGAAAGTATTGTTAATGATGCTTTTGCTAACGCAAAACCTTATGAAATAAACAAGTCAGAATCGGGACAAAAAGCGGAAAAAGAAAATAAATCAAATGATTTATTTACTACTGATAAACAGGGAATTATGAAACATATTATGGCTGGTGTTGGCTATATGGTGCCATTTGTTGTTTTTGGTGGAATTATGTTAGCATTATCAATTGGTATTGCTAAAGCAGTTTATGGTGCTGACTTTGATATTTCCAAGTTACCACATAATCATTTTCTTTATTTTATGAATCAAGCTGGAAGTATTGCTTTTACATTAATGATTCCAATTTTAGCTGGTTTTATCGCTAATTCAATTGCAGGACGTGCTGCTTTGGTTCCGGCAATGGTAAGTGCATATGTTGCTAATACAGCAGGATTAGTTTATTCAATTGCTGGTTTAGAGCCAAAGGTTTCTGCTGGATTTTTAGGAGCATTATTAATTGGTCCAAGTGTTGGATATTTAGTAAGATGAATTATTACTTGAAAAGTACCAAAGACTATTGCTCCAATTATGCCAATTTTCTTTATTCCTATTGTAGTAACATTTTTAATTAGTTTCACTTTTATTTATGCAATTGGAGATCCAATTGGTTGAATAATGGAACAATTTCAAAATGGGTTAACCCACATGCCACGTGAAGCAATGGCAGCAATTGGAATGTTGCTAGGAGCCATGGTTGGATTTGATATGGGTGGTCCAATTAACAAAGTTGCTTTTTTAGCAGCTTCAACAACGATAACTGCTGATCCTAGCTCACAATTATTTATGGGAGCAGTAGCTGCAGCTATTCCTGTTGCACCACTTGGAATGGGTTTAACAACTTTGATTTTTCGTAAATTCTTTAATGAAAGTGAACGTACATTAGGTTTAACAGCAATGTTAATGGGGTGTATTGGTATTTCTGAAGGTGCGATTCTTTTTGCAGTAAGAGATCCAAAACGTGCTATTATTAGTAATATTATTGGTAGTGCTGTTGCTGGTAGTATTGCTGGTGCTTTCTTATTAACTGATGCTGCTGGTCATGGTGGTCCTATTGTTGCTATCTTAGGTGCAGTTAGTTCAGTTAATTATGTGCTTTGGGTAAGTATTCTTTTATTCTTTTTAGCCATTATTGTTGGAAGTATTGTTACTTGTTTAGTATATGGTGGATTATTAATTATTCAATCACGTAATATTAAGGTTTTTAAATTAATGAATGAAAGAATCATGAAAATATTTAATAGTAAAAAAACTAAATCTAAAAATAGTAAAAATAAAGTTTAATTGAAGAAATAATCAAAGTTTAGGAGAGTGAATATGAATAATAGCACATCACAAATAATTTTTTTAAAACCTGCTTTTATTCGCAAATTATGAGGTAGTCAAAAATTAGCACACAAATTTAATTTTGATTTACCTAAAAATACACCAATTGGTGAAGCATGATTAGTTAGTGCTCATCCCAATGGAATGAGTTATGTTTTAAATGGCGAGTATAAAGGATTAAGTTTAGCAGAATTGTTTAAACAGCAACCTAGTTTATTTGCTAATCTTGATAGTTCAGGTAGTGTGATTAATAAAGAATATCCGTTGTTAACAAAAATTTTAGACGCAAATAATAGTTTAAGCGTTCAAATTCACCCCGATGATAAATTCGCAGAAAAAAATCATCAATGTTTAGGAAAAACTGAATGTTGGTATATATTAGAATGTTTACCCAAAGGTAGAGTTATTTTGGGTCATAATGCTAAAACCAAAGATCAGTTTAATCAATGATTGGCAAAAGAACAATGACATAAACTATTAAAATATATACCAATTAAAAAAGATCAATTTATTTATGTTCCTTCTCTAAAAATTCATGGTTTATTGGCACATACTATGGTTTTTGAATTACAACAATCATCAGATATTACATATCGTTTATATGATTATGATCGTAAAGATGAACTTGGTAATTTACGAAATTTGCATTTGAAAGAAGCATCAACTATTGTTTTAGCTCCTGATTTAAATAGTAGTGAAGCTAATGGTCATGATAATTATTTAGTTGATAACAAGTTTTTTAAGTTAATTAAATTAATTAATGAGGGAATTAAGCATTATAGTTATCCTAATACTAGATGATTGCAAATCTCAGTATTGGATGGTAATGGTATAATTGATGATACTAGTATTAAAAAAGGTGACTCATTTATTTTACCAAATGGTTATACTGATTTTTGTTTAAGTGGTAATATGTTGTTGATGGTTGCATATTGCTAATAAATTGTTTTATTTATAAATGAAAAATAGACTCATGAGTCTATTTTTTATATATAAATAATTATTATAGTTTTTTTAATGCTTGTTCCAAATCATTTCACAAATCTTCAACATATTCAATACCAATTGAAAGACGAACAAGACCTTCTGAAATATTTGCATCTGCTAATTCTTGTGCATTATAAGTAGAATGTGTCATTGAAGCAGGATGTTCAATCAATGACTCAACTCCACCTAAAGAAACTGCCAAAATTATTAATTTTAAATTATTTAATAGTTTGATTCCTCCATCATATCCACATTTTAATTCGAAACTAATCATTGCTCCTGGTAATTTCATTTGTTGTTCATAAAGTACTTGTTCTGTTGCTGAATTAGTTAGTCCAGGATAAAATACTTTTTTAATCTTAGGATGTTCTTTTAATCTTGCTGCAATTATTCTTGCATTTTTGCAAGCTCTTCATAATCGTAATTCTAAAGTTGATAGTCCTCTTAAAACAAGAAAGGCATCATGAGGTGATAATACAGCTCCTGTTAAATCTTTTAATCCTTCAAAACGAATTTTATTTATTAAAGTACTTTTACCACAAACAATTCCGGCCATAACTGAACTTGTCAAGAAAAGTGGACAATAAAAGTAA